>CAZUKT010000011.1:0-24227 GCA_964620975.1 uncultured Rubrivivax sp.
CCGCCAACCGCGTGGCACTGGCTCAGGCCGCTGCGGCCGCTGCGGCCGCAAAGCATCGGCCGCACTGGGATTGCCATGCGCCACCGCTGCCGCTGAAGGCCATGTCAGCGCTGTGGAGCCTGCCCGCAAACACGCCTGCGCCGCTGCCAGCGTGTGGGGCGGAGGATCGGCAGCATTCAAGTCCAGCGCCGCCCGCCGCAGCGCGTGGGCCAGCGAGATCGGTTCATTCATTCGTGTCTCCAGCGCCGGCGTTCAACAAGGCCGCCAGCTTGAGGCGCGCGCGGTGCAAGCGCGTGCGCAGGGTGTTGAGCTCGATGCCGGCAATCGCTGCCGCCTCGGCATACGGGCGCTCTTGCATGTCCACCAGCACCAGCGCTTCACGAAACGGCGCGGGCAGCGCACGCATTGCGGCCCACACCTGCTGGCCGCTTTGCGCACGCACCAGCAGTTCTTCGGGCGACGGTGCGGCGCCCGTGTCGTGGACGTCGGCGGTTGCGTCTTGCGACCAGACGTCGTGCAAAGGGTCTTCAAGCTTGGCGGCGCGCCAGGTGGCGGCCAGTGCGTGTCGCGCCACGCCGGCCAGGTAAGCGCCCAGGCTGCCACGCGCAGCTTCAAAACCCAGCGGGCGCGTGGCCAGCACCACAAAGGCCTCTTGGGTGGCGTCGGCCGCCCAGCCCGCGTTGCTGCACACGCCCAGCGCATAGCGGTACACCGCCGGGGCTTCCCGCCGGTACAGCTCGGCCAGCGCCGCGTCGTCACCCCGGGCCACCGCCTGCAGCAAGTCGGCCACAGACGACGCTGCGCCGGGCGCAGTGCGACGTGGGGCAGATCGCCAGGGCACAAAAGGCATCATGGGTGGCAGACGGGATCGCAGACGGGATGGCAGACGGGCTGGCCGTGTCGGGTGTGAACGCGGGTGCGGTTGGGGACGTCAGGCAGTGTGCGGCTGTGTGCGCAACAAGACCGCGCACCAACAACGCAAGTTGAAAACTACCCACGCTGATCACTATTGCTGCCCAGCGGCCAAAAAGTTCCCACCGCTCTGTCGGTGCGTTGCGCAGCCTGTCGGCACGCGGGCGCGCTGCATCGCCTGGCGCTGGCGGCGTGGCGGCGCGTGCGTACAGTCAGCTTCATCCCATCGCCCACGAACGCCACCATGAACGCCACCGAACCCAGCGCCGTCACCCCGTGGCTGGAGCGTTGGCAACGTTTTTCAGCCGCTGCCGTGCGTGCTTTCCATGTGTATGCCAACTGGCTGGTCAGCATCTCGTGGCGGCGCTTCGTGGTGTTGTCAGCGCTGCTCATCGTGGCCATGGCCATCTTGCACGACCTGCCGCCCTTCACCTGGACCATCACCGAGCACACCGAACCCACGGTGCGCATCATTCGCCAGCCGTACCCGGCGCCGCCAGCTCAGCCGGCTCAGCCGGCGCCGCCCTCACGGCCCGCCCTGCCCAAGGATGCGCAAGAGGCCCCGGCACCACCGACCGCACAGCGGCCCGGTGTGCACATCGACATCCCCAAGGACATCAAGAAAGGTGAATCCGCGGGCCTGGACATCAGCATCGGAAAAAACGGCGTAAGCATCACGGCCAAGGCCGACAAGCCGTCCACGGCAGCGTCGGCGGCAGATTCAGCGACGAAGGCGGCCGACGACGACGCACGCGCCGCTGAAGCCCTGGCCTCTGCGGCCGAGGCCCTGCGCATCACGCTGCCACCGGGCGCGGCGGCCGACGCCGTGCGTGAAGCCATTGCCGAAGCCCGGCGCGACATGGAAGACGCCGTGCGCGAAGCCCGCCGCGACGCCGAAGAAGCCACACGTGACGCCGAGCGCGCACGCCACGACGCCGAGCGCGCACGCAGCGACGCCGCACAGGCCATAGAAAACATCACTGAAGATCTGCGCGGTCCCAGCAGGCGCACCACGCGCATCGGCATCGGCGACTTCCTGATGCAGTTCACGCTGCTGTGGGTGGCGGCGTCGGCGATCATCAAGTTCAGCTACAAAGGCCGCATGCAGGCCGAAGTGAAAGCCGCCCAGGCCACTGAAACTGCCGAAGCCGAATCGCTGAAGCGCCAGGTGGCAGAAGCACGCATGGCCGCCATGCAGGCGCAGGTGGAACCGCACTTCTTGTTCAACACGCTGGCCAGCATCGACCACCTGATAGAAACCGACCCGGCCCGCGCCAGCGTGATGCAGAAGAACCTGATCGCGCTGCTGCGCGCCAGCATGCCCACCATGCGCGAAGCCAGTGGCGGCAATGGCAACGGTGTGCGCGACCTGGGGCGCGAGATCGCCGTCATCAAGCCTTACCTGGAGATCTTGAAGGTGCGCATGGAAGAACGCCTGACCACCGAGATCGCCGTTCCCGACGGGCTGCTGTCGGCCGAGTTCCCGCCCATGATGATCCAGACCCTGGTGGAAAACGCCATCAAGCACGGGCTGGAACCCAAACCCGAGGGTGGGCACCTTCGCGTGGCCGCAGAAATCGTGCACGGCAAGCTGCAGATGACCGTGTCCGACACCGGGCTGGGTTTTGGCAAGGCCGCCACTGCCGGCACCGGCGTGGGGCTGGCCAACATTCGCGAACGGCTGCAACTGCTGTACGGGCCCAAGGCCAGCCTCACGGTGGCACAAAACCAACCCAGCGGCACCTTGGTGACGGTGACCGTGCCCTACAAGACCATTGAAGGGGCCGGCACATGACGGCAGCAGACTTCACGGCCCACGGCTTGTCAGAACCAGGCCTGCCGGCAGCGCCCGCCGGCCCGTTGCACGCATCGGCCCCATCGCGCAGGGCGCAACGCGCCTGGCCCTGGCTGGTGGGTGGCCTTTTGCTGCTGATGCTGCTGGTGGCGCTGGCCGGCACGGCTGCGGTCTTGACCGTGGGGCGCGAGGCGATGGAAGGCGCGGTCATCCACATCAACGGCCAGCGGTGGGAAGCCAGCGCGCTGGACGTGGACGCCTTGGGCTGGGGCATGTTCGGCATCACGGCGGCCCTGGCCCTGGCCGCGCTGGTGGTGACGGTACTGGTGCCGCTGAGCGTGTTGCTGGGCCTGGCCGCCGCCGCGTTGGGCTTGGGCCTGGCCCTGCTGGCGGTGCTGTCGGTGGCCTTGCTGGTGCTGTCGCCGCTGTGGCTGGTGCTGTTGCTCGTGTGGGCGCTGCTGCGGCGGCCGCGCCCCGCCAGCGGGCCCGCAGCAGCCGCGTGAGCGCTGGCGCGGGTTTGCGCATCACCCTGCTCCAGCACCGCGAGCCGGCGGTGGCCGTGGCCGTGCACCACGTGCTGCACCTGGCCTATGCACAAGAAGCTGCGCTGCTGCAGGTGACGCAATTTGCGCCGCTGGCACGCACAGCGGCCGACCTGCAAGCCAGCAGCGATTTCTTTCTGGGTGCGTTCCTGGGCGACACCCTCGTCGGCGCCCTGAGCGTGGGCCCCGACGACGAGCCGGGCCAGATCTGCATCACCACGCTGGTGGTTCACCCCGCCCACCAGCGCCAGGGCGTGGGGCGGGCCTTGACGCTGAGCGCCTTGCAGCGCGGGGCTGGCGCGGTGTTTGTGGTCGTCACGGCCAGCGCCAACACACCCGCGCTGACCCTGTACCGCGCGCTGGGCTTTGTCGATTACCGTTACGGCCAGATCGCCGACATCGGCGCACCCGCCCTGCCCATCGTCAAACTGCGGCGCATGCCCATGGCGTGCGATGCCACCGCCACCGACCCCCAAGCCACACGCCCATGAACCTTGCCGCCACCCCCCCGCCTGCCCGTGCCGTGCTGGCCGACGACGAACGCCTGATGCGCGAGCAACTGCGTGCCCGGCTGGCCGAGGTCTGGCCCGAGCTGCAGATCGTGGCCGAAGCCAAGAACGGCCTTGAAGCCGTGCAGATGGTGGCCGAACACCGGCCTGACATCGTCTTCCTTGACATCCGCATGCCCGGCCTCACGGGGGTGGAGGCCGCACGCCAGATCACGCAACTGCCACCCCGGCAGGCCGCTGCGGCTGAGGCCCCGGGGGCACCCAGCGACAGCGAAGACGACGACCTGCTGCCCGAGATCGTGTTCATCACCGCCTACGACCAGTACGCGGTGGAAGCTTTTGAACAGGGCGTGGCCGACTACGTGCTCAAGCCCGCTGAACGCGACCGCCTGCAGCTCACGGTGGACCGCATCAAGAAGCGCCTGGCGGCGCGGCAAGGCAACGGCACCGATGCCCCGGCCGGGCCCCACATGCAGCAATTGCTGCACCAACTGACGGCCAAGCTCAACCCCGGCGGCGCACCGCAATACCTGCAATGGATACAGGCCACGGTGGGCCAGGCCATACAGATGATTCCGGTGGACGAGGTGCTGTTCTTCATCAGCGACGAAAAGTACACACGGGTGCAGACGGCGCAGGTGGAAGCACTCATCCGCAAGCCCATCAAAGAACTGGTGGACGAGATCGACCCGCAGTGCTTCTGGCAGATCCACCGCAGCACACTCGTCAACGTGAAGGCCATTGCCGGCGTCACGCGCGACTTTCGCGGCCGCCAGATCGTGGCTGTCAAAGGCCACGGCGAAAAGCTTGAAGTGAGCCGCAGCTACACGGGGCTTTTCAAGGGCATGTAGCACCCTGCGGCGTGCCGCCTGCCTGCACGCCCGAATGCACGCCTGAATGGACGGGTCCCTGCCACAAAGCCGGCCCGTCTGCAGCACGTGGGCACACCAGAGCACGATGCAGCGTGCTGCATGTCACGCCCGCACGGGCCTTGGCGGCGTGCGGCACACCCCAGCGCACAAGCCACGCATGGGCGCCTGAAGCATCTGCTCGCAAAGCTGCACTACCCGTCACTGCATTTGCGGCGGCGTGCCGTTACCTTTCAGTCCTCGGTTTCTGCGCCGGCGCCTTTACCCGAATCTGAGCAGGCGGCTTGCGGCGCAGGTACCGGCATCCTTGTGCCGCTTCTCACGCCAACCCTTGGCCTGACCTGCCGCTGTTTTGCATCGCTGCCCCGTTACGCCTTTGGCCACCCCCATGCTGCTTGCACCATCCAACCCCAGCCAGCGCCGCTTTGACTTTGCCAGCCGCACCTCGCAGGCGCCGGGGGGCTGGCTGCGGCGAGAAGAAGCCATCATGGGCACGGCCATCAGCGTGGAACTGTGGGCCGATGACGCCCGTGCAGGCGAAGCCGCTGCGGCGGCGGTGATGGAAGAAATGCACCGCATCGACCGCTGCATGAGCCCGCACAAGCCGGCCTCAGAACTGAGCCGCATCAACCGCGAAGCCGCGCGCCACGCCGTGCCGCTGAGCGACGAGATGTACCGCCTGATAGACCGCGCGCTGCACTTTTCAAGGCTGTCGCAAGGCGCATTCGACATCACCTATGCGGCGGTGGGCCGGCTTTACGACTACCGCCAGGGCCTGCGCCCCACAGGCGCCGCCTTGCAGGCCGCGCAAGCCCTGGTGGGCTGGCAGCAGTTGCAGCTTGACCCGCAAACACACAGCCTGCGTTTTGCGCGCGACGGTGTCTGCATCGACCTGGGTGGTTTTGCCAAGGGCCACGCCGTGGACAACGCGGTGGCGCTGCTGCGCCGGCGCGGTTTTGCCCACGCCATGGTCAGCGCAGGCGGTGACAGCCGCGTGCTGGGCGACCACCGCGGCCGCCCCTGGACGGTGGCCATTCGTGACCCGCGCCGCGCGGGCGAGGTGGTGGCCGTGCTGCCGCTGCAAGACGTTTCCATCTCCACGTCGGGCGACTACGAACGCTTCTTTGACGAAGGCGGCCAGCGCCACCACCACCTCATTGACCCGGCCACCGGCGTGTCGCCACGCACGGTGCACAGCGTCACCATCCTGGCCGCCGACGGCCTGACCAGCGAAGCCCTGTCCAAGGCCGTCTTCGTGATGGGCGCGCAGCGCGGGCTGGCGCTCGTCAACACACTGCCCGACGTGGACGCCGTGGTGGTGGACGCCGCTGGCGCACTGCATGCGTCCAGCGGCCTGCTGCAGGGAGTGCCACAAGCCCAGCCGGCGTTGCCGGCCACGCCCACCCGCCCCACACCCGAGCCGCTGCGGCAATGAACCGCATGCACCGCACACACCGCCAGGAGAGCCTGAAGATGAACAACGCATCGGCATCGCTTGCACCGCCCGAGCATCCAGGTTCGCAACCGCATTCAACCGTCGCCTTGCGGCGCTGGCCATCCACACGCCCCGGCGCCTGGGCCGCCACCGCCGCCTTGGCCGTGCTGGCCACGCTGGTGGCCTGCTCGGGCAATGGGGGCAGCGACACCGTCACCGTCAATGGCGACATCCCCATCGCCTACGTCAAACGCAGCACGTCCTTGCGCATCAACCACACCGACGGCACCAACAGTGCGGCCGGTGGTGACTTGATGCTGCGTGAAAAGTCCAGCCCCAGCGCCACTGAACACAACCTCACGGCACGCTTCACCCAAGGCGCGGGCGATGCCTCCGACCCTGAAGTCAGCTACGACGGCAAACGCATCGTCTTTGCCATGCGCTGCCCGGCCAGCAACACCAGCACCGTGGACGGCACGGCCACGGGCGAAAAGGCCTGCACCGGCCGCTGGAACATCTGGCAGTACGAAATCACCGGCAGCAAGCTGGAGCAAGGCAGCTTCAAGCGCCTGACCGCCAGCGCGGCCGACGACGACGTGGACCCGGTCTACCTGCCCGCCAACCGGGGCATCGTCTTCAGCAGCAACCGGCAGACCAAGTCGCACCTGAACCAGGCCCTGGGCCGCAGCTATTACGCCGCCGACGAATACGAACGCGAACGTGTGCTCAACCTGCACACCATGGCCGCCGACGGCGCCAACATCGCGCAGATCAGCTTCAACCAGAGCCACGAGCGCAACCCGGTCATACGCCCCAACGGCGACATCATGTTTGCGCGCTGGGAGCACGTGGCCGACCGCAACCGCTTTGCCGTTTTCCGCAGCAAACCCGACGGCACCGACATGTTTGTGCTGTACGGGGCGCACAGCCCCGGCAACAGCTACCTGCACCCGCGCGACATGGACCCCAAGGGCAAGTTCCCGGGGCACGTGGTCAGCTCGCTGATGTCGCTGTCGGGCACCCAAGAGGGCGGCTCGCTGCAACTCATCAATGCCGCCAGCTACAGCGAATACAACACCCCTGCCAACAGCAGCGTGGCCGCATTGGGCGGGCAGGTGGAAGCCACTGAACGCACGCTGTCGGGCGAGCGTGGCCTGTCGAGCTTTGGCCGCGTCACCACGCCTTATCCGCTGTGGGACGGCAGTGACCGCGTGCTGCTGGCCTGGCGGCCCTGTGAAGTCACGCGCAACGCCGTGGTGGTGGCCTGCGCCACGCTCAGCGCCGACGAGTTGGCGCAGTTGAAAAACACCAACCGCAGCATGGCCGCACGCGCGGCCGACGGTGTGCAGGACAACGCACCCGCCGCCTACACCATCTACATGTTCAACCCCGGCCCGCAGACCTGGCTGATCGTGGCCGCGCCGCCGCCCGGTTTCATGTACACCGACCCCGTGGCCCTGGTGGCGCGCACCGAACCCAACGTGGTGGAGCCCACCACGGTAGACCCGGTGCTGGCGGCGCAGAACCTGGCGCTGATTGAAGTGCGCAGCGTGTACGACACCGACGGCCTGCAGCGCATGGCCGAAGGCATGATCACCGACGCCGACCGCGCCGGCTGCGCGCAGAGCATCGCGCTCACCCGCCCCACCGACAGCAGCGACACCCGCGACATGGTGGCCGACCTGGCACGCATCAAGGACCCGGCCGACGCGGCCTACGGTTGCGCACCGGCGCGTTTTGTGCGCGCCATTCGGGGTGTGCCACCGCCCAGCGGCGGCATGGGCGTGCGCCAGGCCATTGGCGAAACCAACTTTGAGCAGCAGCAGATATTGGGCTACGCGCCGATAGAACCCGACGGCAGCTTCAAGCTGCAGGTGCCGGCCGACGTGCCGCTGGCGCTGTCCATCGTGGACGCCGAAGGCCGCAGCATCCAGACGCACACCAACTGGATCCAGGTGCGCCCGGGTGAACGCCGCACGTGCGACGGCTGCCACAGCCCGCGCCGGGGCGCCGCACTGAACAGCGGCCCGGTGGTGAACACGCTGCCGGCAGGCATCAAGCAAGTGATGTCGGCACAGCACCAGAGCGGCGAAACATTGGCGTCACTGCGCACCCGGCTCGACCCGGCCGCGCTGACACTGGCCGCCAGCCCTGTGTACACCGACATCTGGGCCGACACGGCGCAGCCCGGTGTCACAGCACGCCCATCCATCAGCCTGCGCTACACCGGCAACCCCGACGCGGCCGATGACCTGGCCACCCCTGCGCCCAACAACGGCGTCATCAACTACCCCGACCACATCCAGCCCCTGTGGACCCGCCCACGTGGCCCCGGCGGCACCCACACCTGCGTGGCCTGCCACGACGGCAGCACCGGGCCCGACCGGCTGGGCAAGCTGGACCTGCGCGCCACCATTTCCGGCACCGGCCGCCTGGTGAGCTACCAGGAACTGCTGCTGGGCGACCCGGTGATTGACGCCACCACCGGCCGCCCCGTGGTGGTGGTGCGCGAAGGCGTGCCTGAACTGCAATTGGGCGCACCGCTGGTGGAAACCAGTTCTGGCGCGGCCAACACGGCCGGCCAGGCGCGCAAGAGCCGCCTGACTGAAATCATGTGGGGCCAGACGCTGCTGGCCGGTGGTGGCGCACGCGCCGATCACCCCGCACCGCCGCTCAGTGCCCCCAACCACAGCCTGCTGCTGAGCAAGGCCGAAAAGCGCCTGCTGGCCGAGTGGATGGACGTGGGCGGCCAGTACTACAACGACCCGTTTGACGCCGGCAGCGGCGTGCGCACCGTCACCGCGCTGAGCCAGGACACCTTTGCGGCCCAGGTGCAGCCCGTGCTGCAGGCGCAGTGCGCGGCCTGCCACCAGGCTGGCACGGGCAACCCCCGCAACCGCTTTGTGCTCACGGGCAGCGAAGAGGGCGACTACAACGTCACGCTGAGCATGGTCAGCAACACCTGCAGCAGCGCCGCCAACCCACTGCTGTCGCGGCCGTCTACCATCCCGCACCCAGCGGGTGACCTGATGCAAACCACCGCCTTGTTGCCCGTAGGCAGCGCCGGCTACACCCAGATCGCCGCGTGGATTGCACGCGGCTGCCCCAACCCATGACGAGAGTCTTGCGCCCCGCTTTCTTCACTGCGTTCTTCGCCGCCGCCGTCGCCACAGCCACCACCGGCTGCGGCGGCGGCGGCGCGCTGGACAACCCCGACACCGTGGCCAATCCGCCTGGTGGCAGCGGGCAGAAACTGTCGTTTGCCTACTTTCAGCGTTGCGTCTTTCCGGTGCTGAACACGCCGCTGAAAGTCAACATTGGTGGCGTCATCACCACCAACACTTGCGCGGCCGGTGGCTGCCATGACAACAGCACCGGCACCGGCGGCGCGCTGCGTTTGTTGGCCGCCGCACCGCCGGTGAACACGGCGCTGCCCGTGGCCACGGTGAAGGCCAGCGACATGTACAAGAACTACTACTCGTCGCTGGGTGAAAGCGTGGTGGGTGGCGCCGACGACAGCCGCCTGCTCAACAAGCCACTGGTGCGCAACACCCTGCACGGCGGCGGCCTGATCTTTGAAACGGTGGACGACGACGCCGCCAAACGCATCCGCTACTGGATCAACCACCCCATGCCCAGTGGGCAAGACGAATTCAGCAGCGCGTCCAATTCCCTGTTTACACCGCCCGACGCGGCGCTGGGCACATGCAACATCGATTGAACGCCGCCTGATGCGCAGACCCTTGTTCCCTGCCCTTGTGCAATTGCTGTGCGTGGCCGGCGGCTTGTGGGCGCTGCAGCCGGCGCTGGCACAAGGGGTGGCACCTGTGCCGGCGCCCACCGTGGCGACTGACGCTGCCGCAGCGGCCATCCCGCCAGCACCAAGCGCATCATCCGCCCTGGCAACCGTACAGGCCGCTGCCCCACCCGCCCCGTCACCCCCTGCTGCGCCAGGCGGTGCCGACCGCTTGCAGGTTACCGCCCCCTACCTGGAACTGCACACCGGCCCTGGCCGCGGCTACCCCGTCTTTTTTGCGGTTGAACGCCACCAGTGGGTGAGCATTGAACTGCGCCGTACCGACTGGTTCCGCGTGCGCGCCGAAGGCGGCCAGGTGGGCTGGGTGCCACGCCAGCAATTGCAAAGCACGCTCACGGCCGCCGGTACCCCGCTGGCGCTGCGCGACGTGCTGGTAGACGACTACCTGAGCCGCCGGCTCGAAGCCGGCGCTGCCTTGGGCCGCTTCAAAAGCGAGCCCATGCTCAAGCTGTGGCTGCACTACCGGCTGGCCGACACGGTGGGCGCCGAGTTGCACCTGGGGCAGGTGCAGGGCGTGTTTTCTGGCACCGACTTCTGGGCCCTGAGCCTCACCAGCGACCCCTGGTCTGACCGCCGCTGGTCGCCGTTTTTTGCCGTCGGCCTGGGCCAGTTCAAGAACATCCCCAACGGCAGCCTGGTGGACGCCACGGCCACGCACGCCAAGCTGGCGCACGCCACGCTGGGCCTGCGCTGGCACATCAGCAGCCGATTCACGGCGCGCCTGGACACCACGCTGTACACGGCCTTTGTGTCTGACCAACGCAGCACTGAATACCGCGCCGTCACGGCCGGCCTGGCCTTCTTCTTTTGAGCACGCCCCACATGCCGACCCAAACTGCGCACACCTTCAAGACCCTGGCCGTGTCGTGGGGCGCCGCACTGCTGGCTGCAGCAGCGCCAGCGCAGGCCCAAACCAATACCGGCACCCACAGCAGCACCGGCAGCACTGGCGCGCAGCCCGCCACCGAACAGGTCATCGTGCCGCAGGTGGACCGCCGCACCATTGCGCGCCCGCGTTACCCGTCACGCGACATCTCGGTGGGTGTGTACGGCGGCACCTACGCCACGCAAAATTTTGGCGCGGCCGGCGTGGGGGGGCTGCGCCTGGCCTACCACGTCACCGAAGACGTCTTCGTGGACGCCACGCTGGGCCAGAGCAAAGTCAGCGACGAAGCATTCCGCCAGGTCTTGCCAGGTGGCATCTTCGTCAACAAGAACGAAAAACTCACCTACTACAACGTCTCGGCCGGCTACAACGTGCTGCCCGGTGAGGTGTTCTTTGGCCAGGGCACGGCCAAGCCCATGCAGGGCTACATCCTGGCCGGTGTGGGCAGCACCAAATTTGCCGGCCAGCGCCGGCAGACCGTGCACGCCGGATTTGGCTTGCGGCTGATCCTGGGCGACGGCTTTGCACTGCAGGCCGACGTGCGCGACCACATCTTTGCGGTTGACTTGCTGGGCAAGCGCCAGACCACGCAAAACCTGGAAGCGACCGCCGGCCTGAGCTTCTACTTTTGACCGCCATGCACAAATTCATCACCCCTTTCTTGCTGGCGCTGGCGGCCGCTGCGGTGTGCAACGCCCACGCCGCCGTCACGACACAAGCACCCGCGCCCGACTTCACGCTGCGCAGCACCGAAGGCCGCAACCTGCGCCTGCAAGAGCAGCGCGGGCAAGTGGTGCTTATCAATTTCTGGGCCAGTTGGTGCGGGCCTTGCAAGCAGGAAATGCCGCACCTGAACCGTCTGCACGACAAGTACCGCAGCGCCGGTTTCGTGATGCTGGGTGTCAACATTGACGACGACGCCAAGCTGGGTGCAGCCACCGCCGCGCGCTGGGGCATCAAGTTCCCGGTGCTGCTGGACGCCGACAAGGCCGTGACGCGGCAGTACGACCTGGGTGCCATGCCCGCCACCGTGCTGGTAGACCGCGACGGCCGCGTGCGCTACCTGCACCGGGGCTACCGCGAAGGCACCGAAGAAGCCTACGAACGGCAGATTCGCGAACTGGTGAAGGAATGAAGCGCATGCAACGACTGCTTTCGGTGGCGCTGTGGTTGCTGGTGTTCTTCTTGCCAGGCTGTGCCGTGCAGCCCTGGGTCAAGCCCTATGAACGTGAACGGCTGGCCGACCCGGTGATGCAGTTCTCACGCGGGGCCTTGGCCGACAAACACCGCGAGCACATCCACAACGTGCGCGAAGGCGCACGCGGCGCCACCGGCGTGCAAGGGGGCGGCTGTGGCTGCAACTGAAGCGCTGCGGTGGCGGATGCCAAGCTGGGTGCTGCAGCGCTGGCGCGGCCTGCTCGGCAGCGTCATGGCGTCCAGCACGGCCCATGCCGCCACGCTGCCCGAAGACAAGGCCGAAGCCATCTTTCACGTGTACGACGGCGGCGGTGTCAAGGCCACCGGCCCCGCGCTGCTGGTGCGCAAGAGCCTGGCCGACAAGGTGTCGCTGCAGGCGCAGTACTACGTGGACGCGGTCAGCAACGCCAGCATCGACGTGGTGACCACCGCCAGCCCATTCAAGGAAACACGCAAGGCCTGGGACGTCAGCGCCGAGACCGTGGTGCGCGACAGCACGGTGGCGTTGACGTTGTCACGCAGCACCGAGCCCGACTACGTGGCCGAAGCCGTGGGCCTGGACACGGCGCATGAAGTGTTTGGTGGCATGACCACCGTGAGCCTGGGCTTTACACGCGGCAAGGACAAGGTCGGCAAGAAAGACGTGTTGGGCTTCATTGACCAGGCCTTGCATTGGCAGCTACGCAGCGGTGTGACGCAGATCCTGAGCCCACGATGGCTGGTCAGCATCAACGCCGAGGCGGTGTCCGACAGTGGCTACCTGGGCAGCCCCTACCGCGCGGCCCGTGTGTTTGGCGCGGCCGTGCCCGAACGCAACCCACGCACACGCAGCAGCCGCGCCGTCAAACTGCGCAGCATCACCGACACGCATGCGCTGCTGCCGGGCAGCTCTGTGCGGGCCGAGTACCGCTACTACTGGGACAACTGGGCCGTGCGCGCCCACACCACCGAATTGGGTGCCAGCAAGGTGCTGCGCGAAAGGCTGCTGCTCGACGCTTCACTGCGCTTTTACTCCCAAGGCAAGGCGCTTTTTTACAGCGACAACGCCGGCGCAGAAACGCTCTACCTCAGCCGCAACCGCCAGCTCAGCACCTTTACCAGCACGTCGGTGGCCACCCGGTTGACCTATACCTGGCCGGGCCTGCCCACGGGCTATGACGTCAAGCTCACGGGCAGCTACGAGTTCAAGCAATTCCGCTTCAAGGACTTCACTGACTTGCGCACCGGCCAGGCCTACGGCCACAACGCCCACGTGCTGCAGGCCTACGTGTCGGCCACCTTCTGACGAGACCATGATGTGTGATGCACTGAACCGTTTTGGGCGCCTGGCGCTGCTGGCCCTGGTGACACTGGGCGCACTGGGCGTGCACGCGCAGGGCACGGTGCCCAAGTTGCCAACACCTTCGCCCGCCGCCAGCGCACCGACTGCCGCAGTGGCTGGTTTGGTGCCTGCACCAACGTCAGCCGCCGCATCGGCGCCCGCAGACGCGGCGGTAGCCGCAGCACCTGCCGCCAGCGCGCCGGCCCCCGCCATGACACCGGCGGCCTTGGACACCCGAGTGCAAGACCTCAAGGCCGAGGTCATGCGCCTGAACCGTGACCTGCTGGTGCTGGAAGAAGAACTGCTCTTCCCCGCCGGCACCCAGGTGGCGGTATTTGTGAGCATGGATGTGGGCAAGATGTTTGAGCTGGAATCGGTGCAGATAAAGCTCGACGACAAACTGGTCAGCCAGCACCTGTACACGCCGCTGGAAGTGCAGGCCCTGCACCGGGGTGGTGTGCAGCGCATCTACCTGGGCAACCTGCGCGCTGGCACACACGCCATCGACGCCTTCTTCACCGGCCGTGGCCCACACGAACGTGACTACAAACGTGGCACCACGATCAAGTTCGACAAAGGCACCGAGCCGCGTTACATCGAGCTGCGCATCAAGGACAGCCTGGCCAAGCTGCAACCCGAGTTCGAGGTCAAGCTTTGGAATTGAAGCCCGGGCGCCCCGCACTGTGCGCCGCGCTGCTGGCGCTGGGCATGGCCGCGTTTGGCATGGTCTGGGCCGCCGACCCTGCACCACAACGTGTCAACGCGCCGCACTACGGCGACACGCTGTTCCACTTTTTCCAGGACAAGCACTTCAGTGCCATCACCGGGTTGATGGTGTCGCAGCAGTTGGGCCGCCTGGCGCCGCATGACGACGAGGCCGACGTGCTGCGTGGTGGCATGTTGCTGTCGTTTGGCATGCATCCACAGGCCACAGAGGTTTTTGAGCGCCTCATTGAACGCAAGGCCGCGCCCGCCGTGCGCGACCGCGCCTGGTTCCACCTGGCGCGCATTCGCCACCAGCGTGGTTTGTGGGCGGCGGCGCTGGAGGCACTGCAACGCATCAGCGCGCCGCTGCAAGGCACGCTGGAAGACGAGCGCCAGCTTCTGCACGCACAGATCCTGCTGGCGCAGCAAGACTACGCCGGTGCAGCCACCGTGCTGCAAGCCTTCAAAGGAGGCCCCGACGCGAGCCAGTTTGCGCGCTTCAACCTGGGTGTGGCCTGGGTCAAGACGGGCGACGCCGAACGTGGCATTGCACTGCTCGAAGCCCTGGGCCAGGCGCCGGCTGCAAACGAAGAACAGCGCAGCCTGCGCGACCGCGCCAACGTGGCGCTGGGCTTTGTGGCGCTGCAAGGCAAGAAACCTCGCGAGGCCCGCGCCGCGCTGCAACGTGTGCGCCTGGTCAGCACGCAGGCCAACAAGGCGCTGCTGGGGTTTGGCTGGGCCGCCACCGAATTGAACGACCCGCAGTTGGCCATCACACCCTGGGCCGAACTGGCAAGCCGCCCCGTGCAGGACGCCGCCGTGCTGGAAGCGCACATCGCGCTGCCCTACGCCATGGCCGAAGCGGGGGCCTACGGCCGTGCGCTCATCGCCTATGAACACGCGGTGGCCGTGTTTGAACAAGAGCGCAAGGCACTCGACGGTGCCATGGCCGCCATCCGCAGCGGTGCTTTGGTCAACAGCCTGTTGGCCCACAACCCCGGTGAGGCCGGCCTGGGCACGCTGGCGCGCATTGAAGAGCTGCCCGAATTGCCCCACGCCGCCCAACTGGCGCCGCTGCTGGCCGGGCACGAATTTCAAGAGGCCACCAAACACCTGCGTGACCTTCACTTTGTCTCTGGCAACCTGGCGCAATGGCAGGCCAACCTGGGCATCTTTGAAGCCATGCTGGCCAACCGCCGCGCTGCGTTTGAACAGCGTTTGCCAAACGTGCGCCAAGCCGCTGGCGCCGTGGACCTGGCTGCATTGCAGCGGCGACGCGACACGCTTGGCGTCGAGCAACGGGCTGCGGAGTCCGCCCAAGACGGGGCGGCCTATGCCGACGAGCGCGAACTGGCCTTGTTGGCCCGAATTGAGCGCGCCCAGGACGCTCTGGATGCTGCAAGCACCTTGCCCGCAGCCCACGCATCGGCCGATCGTTTGCGCCGTGTGCGCGGCGCGCTGGCTTGGCAGCAGGCTCAGGCGCTGCCCGAACGGGCCTGGTCGGCCCGCAAGGCGCTGCGCGATATCGACCAGGCGCTGGCACGCGCCCAACTGCTCGACGCCACGCTGCTGCAGGCCCAACAAGACGAGCCCGCCCGCCATGCACGTTTTGCGGCCCGCATCACCGACCTGGCCGCACGCCTGCAGGCGCTGCAACCGCAAGTGGTGGCGCTGGACGCCACGGCGCAGCAGCAGTTGCAAGACATTGCCGTGGCCGAACTGCAAGGCCAGCAAGAACGCCTGGACGTGTACGCCGCGCAGGCCCGCCTGGCCATGGCACAAATACAAGACCGGTCGCAACTTGCGCCAAAAGGCAATGCAGGCGCGGCGGCGCCCAGTGGCACGCTGCCACTGGCAACACCCGTGGTGGCCACGGGCGAGCCAGAACCCGCAACTGCACCAGCAACGGCAGGAGCAAGGCCATGAAGCCGCGTCTGCTGCTGCTGAGCCTGGCTGCTGGCCTGGTGGCGTGTTCCGGCGCGCCAAAGAAACCACCCGGTGACGAGCAGCCCACCTTGGCCACGCTGGCCAGCCGCGCCAGCGCCAAGGTCGAGTCCGACCCACCAGGCACCAGCGCTGCGGTGTCCGAGGCGCAGACCATTGCGGCCTACCGAAAGTTTCTGGACGTGGCGCCCCAGGCACCGCAACGCCCCGAGGCCCTGCGCCGCCTGGGTGACCTGGAAATGGACAGCGCCGACCGCCGCGCCGCCGAAGCCACCAGCGCCGCTGCTGAAGTGCCCGACTACCGCGCCGCCATAGCGCGTTACCAGGACTATCTCAAGGCCTACCCACAAGACCCGCGCAACGACCGTGTGCTGTACCAACTGGCGCGCGCACAAGAGCAAGGCGGCCAGTTGGAGGCAGCGCTGAAGACGCTGACCCAACTGGTGCAACAACACCCCGGCACCGTGTTTGCCGACGAGGCGCACTTTCGCCGCGGCGAGCTGCTGTTTGCCGTGCGCGACTACAAAGGCGCCGAAGCCGCCTACGCCAGCGTGCTGGCCCACGACAAACGCACGCCGTTTCATGACCGCGCGCTTTACATGCAGGGCTGGTCGCTCTTCAAGCAGGCACGGCTTGAAGACGCGTTGCAGCCGTTTCTGGGTGTGCTGGACCTGAAGCTGGGCGGCCTGGACACACGCTCCCGCGACGAGCCCGACCTGGCGCGCGTCACCGCGCTTACACGCGCCGACCGCGAACTGGTGGAAGACACCTTTCGCGTGATCAGCATCAGCCTGAGCCAGTTGCAGGGCACCGCGCCCGGTGCGCCATCGGGTGCATCCACCAGCGTGCCGCCCAACACAGCCGCCAGCGCCGAGCCCGCCACCCGCGAACTGACCCGCCTGATGGCCAGCCCGCAGCGCCAGGGCTACCACTACCGGGTGGTCATGCAACTGGCCGATCTGTACATCCGCCAAGAGCGCATCAAGGACGCTGCGGACACGCTGGCGGCTTTTGTGCGCCAGCAGCCGCTGCATCCACAAGCGCCGCTGCTGCAGGCGCGTGTGGTGGACATCTACGCCAACGCTGGCTTTGACACACTGGCGCTGCAAGCCAAGAAAGACCACGTGCAGCGCTACGGCGCCGCCAGCGAATACCGCCGCGCCAGCCCGGCTGGATGGGCTCAGGCACAGCCGCTGGTCAAGACGCATCTGGCGCAACTGGCGCAGCACCACCACGCGTTGGCGCAAAGGACCAAGGCCTTGGCCGACGTGCAAGAGGCTGTGCGCTGGTACCGCGAATACTTGCAGTCCTTTCCCGGTGACGCCGACGCCTTGCAGAGCCGCTTCTTGCTGGCCGAGCTGCTGTTTGAAGACCGGCAGTTTGTGCAGGCCGCCACCGAATTTGAGACCGTGGCCTACAGCGCACCAGGCGCCATCAAGCCCAGCGCATTTGCCCGTGCGGCCGATGCCGGCTACGCGGCCTTGTTGAGTGGGGCCGCGCAGGAAAAGGCCACCGCCGAGCCAACCAGCCGCACCGCGCTGCAGCGCCAGGCGGTGGCCGACGCGCTGCGCTTTGCTCAAGCTTTCCCGGCTGACGCACGCGCGGCTGCGGTGCTGACCAACGCCGCCGAGCAGCTCTACACGCTGGGTGAAGGCACACGCGCCAGCGCCGTGGCGCAGCAGGCGCTGGCGCTGCAGCCGCCGCCTGCGGCCGAACTGCGTCGGGTGGCCTTTACCGTGGTGGCACACCAGGCCTTTGAGACCGGCGCCTTTGCACCCGCCGAAGCCGCTTACGGCGAGGTGCTGTCGCTCACACCCGCAGGTGCTGCGGGCCGCGCCGCGCTGGTAGAGCGCCAGGCTGCAGCCATCTACCGCCAGGCCGAAGCGGCACGCAGCGCGGGTGACACACGCGCCGCCGTGGGCCACTTTGCGCGCATCAGCAGCCTGGCCGCGCTGCCGGCTGCATCGGCCCTGCGCGCCACCGCGCAGTACGACACGGCCGCCATGCTGCTGGGCTTGAAGGACTGGGAAACCGCCGCCAAGGCGCTGGAAGACTTCCGCCGCCAGTTTGCCGGCCACGCACTGCAGGCCGAGGTGGCGCCCAAGCTGGCGCTGGCCTACCTGGAACTGGGCCGCAACATGCAGGCGGCGGCCGAATTCGAAAAGGTGGCCAACACCACGCAAGACCCCGCCGTGGCGCGCGCCGCGCTGTGGCAGGTGGCCGAGTTGCACCATCAGGCGGCGGCCACCGCCAAACCCAAGTCAGCGCCGCTGGCCACCGCCATCAATGCCTGGCAGCGTTATCTGCAGGCGCATCCACAACCCGTGGAACCGGCCGTGCAGGCGCGCTGGCACCTGGCCACACTGACACAACAAGACGGCCAGGCCACACGCGCCACGGCCTGGACACGGGCCGTGCAATTGGCCGACCAACAAGCAGGGGAGGCGCGCACACCACGCACGCGCACGCTGGGTGGCCAGGCCGCGCTGCGGCTGGCCGAGCCGGTGCTGGCGGTGTACGACAAGGTGCCACTCATCGAGCCGCTGCAAAAGCAGTTGAAGCTGAAGAAAGCACGCCTTGAAGAAGTGCTGGCCGCCTACGCCGCCGCTGCTGAAGTGGGTGTGGCCGAAGTCACCACCGCCGCCACCTTCCACACCGCCGCGCTGTACCAGGACTTTGGCCGCGCGCTGCTGCAGTCGCAGCGGCCCAAGAAGCTCAACAAGGCCGAGATGGAGCAGTACAACGTGATGCTGGAAGAGCAGGCCTTCCCGTTTGAAGAGAAGGCCATCGAGCTGTACGAGACCAATGCACGGCGCACCACCAGTGGCCTGTACGACACCTGGGTGCAGCGCAGCCTGGCGGCGCTGGCCAAGCTCAAGCCCGTGCGCTATGGCAAGGCCGAACGTGGCGACGGCACCGTGGCGGCGGGGCCGCAGGACGTGGCCACACTGCAGGCCCGCATTGACGAACATCTGGCCGACGGCAAGCAGCCGCAGCGTCTGAACCAGCTGGGGGTGGCGCACCGCCAGCAAGGCCACTTTGCGCTGGCCCGCGCTGCCTATGAAGCGGCCATTGAACTGGACCCGCAGGCCGCAGACCCGCACTTCAACCTGGCCATTCTTTGGGACCTGTATCTGGGTGACGTGGCCAAGGCGCAGGCGCTGTACCAGCGCTGTGCAGAGCTGTCGCCCAAGGACGCCCCGGTGCTGGGCAAGTGGCTGGCCGAGTTGAAGACACGCAAGCCGGCGCCCGGGGCACCTGCAGCCACTGCGGCTGCCGCATCACCTGCCGACGCTGCCGCACCGGCAGCGCCTGCGCCAGCCGCGCCACCGGCTGCGCCCACAGCACCTTCCAAACCTGTGACCACTGCCAAGGACAAGTCATGAAACGCTGCTTGCCACTTGTGCTGGCCATCGCCGCCGCGTCGGTTTGTGCGCAAGACCGCGCCGACATCGACCGCACACAGATCATCGGCAACCGCGAGCTGCCCAAGGTGCTGTACATCGTGCCGTGGAAAAAGCCGCTGCCGGGCACGCTGTCGGGCCGCCCGGTGCACAGCGTGCTTGACGAAGTGCTGGCGCCCGTGGACCGCGAAGTTTTCCGCCGTCAGGTGGCCTACGGCACGCAGTTGCAGGCCCGAGCGGCCAAGGCTGACGTAGCAGCTGAAGTTGCGGCCAAAACGGCGCCAACTGCCGGCGCCACCAAACCGCCGGCCGCCCCTGCTGCCAAGCCCTGATTCAATTCCACATTCGCCATCCATCCGAGCCCCCCAGGAGCCACCCCGCATGAACACCTTCAACACCGTCGTCAAGTTCTTCGTGGACTGCGGCCCGTTTCTGTACCCCAGCCTCTTGATGATGTCCATGGGCGTGGCCATTGCCATAGAGCGTTTCATGTTCCTGAACCGTGCGCGCAGTGAAAACCGCAAGCTGTGGGACCAGGTGCTGCCGCTGCTGCAAGCCGGCAAGTTCAAGGAAGTGGCCAGCGTCACTGGCAACTCTGATTCGGCCATCGGCAAGATCGTCAGCAACGGCCTCACGCGCATGCAAAGCGCGCGCCGCCGCGAAGACATCGACAACGCCATGGAAGAAGGCATGATGGAAATCGTGCCCCGGCTTGAAAAGCGCACGCACTACATCGCCACCTTTGCCAACACCATCACCCTGGTGGGTTTGCTGGGCACCATCATCGGCCTCATCAAGGGCTTCACCGCGGTGGCCGCAGTAAACCCGGCCGAGAAGGCCGAGATGCTTTCGGCCAGCATCTCCGTGGCCATGAACAACACCGCGTTTGCGCTCATGGTGGCCATTCCCTTCCTGCTCATCCACGCCTTTTTGCAAGCGCGCGCGAGCGAGATCGTGGACAGCCTGGAAGCGGCCAAGATCACCTTCCTGAACCTGGTGCAGCGCCTGGCCGGCGACCAGCTCACCACCCGCGAACAACGCGCATCGTGAAACGCCGCGCCCCAAAAAACACGCGGAGCCGCCCATGAGACGACGCCGTCTGCACAAGAGCGCGCCGCACCTGGAGATCACCGCGTTCATCAACCTGATCGTGGTGCTGGTGCCTTTTTTGCTAAGCACCGCCGTGTTCTCGCGCCTGGCGGTGCTGGACCTGAACCTGCCGGCGCAGCAGTCGGCGGTGGAGCAGTTGAAGGGCAACGACCTGCAGCTTGAAGTGGTGATACGCCGCGACGCGCTGGAGGTGGGTGACCGCATCGGTGGCCTCATCCTGAGCAAAGACAGAAAGGGCGACGCGCACGACGTGGCGGCGCTGGCGCAACTGATGGTGCTGGTGAAGGGCAAGTTCCCCGACAAGACCGAAGCCACCGTGCTGGCCGAGCCCGACACACCCTACGACCACATGGTGCAGGTGATGGACGCGGTGAGCGTGAAGCTCACGGCCGATGGCAACAAGCTGCTGCGTGCCGAATTGTTCCCCAACATCTCCATCGGTGACGCGCCGCTGCGTGCGACCAAGGCCGCCACGGCCAACCCTGCGCCGGCGCCTGGGACTGCCACCACCAAGGGGGCAAGCTGATGGCCGCGCTCACCGCACGCGAACGCCGCACCCAACACCGCGCCCGCAACAACACCGCCATGGACATGAACCTGGTGGCGCTGATCGACGTCTTCACCATCCTCATCTTCTTTTTGCTTTCCAGCGCCACCGGCGTGGAAACACTGGTCAGCCCCAAGGCCGTGAACCTGCCGGTTTCCAACGCCGAAAAGGCGCCCAAACAAACGGTGCTGCTGGTGGTGAGCGGTGACGACGTGCTGGTGGAAGGCCGCCGTGTGGCCACCGTCACCCAGGCCATGGCCGCGCCAGAGGACGTGATCGCCGGCCTGAAGGCCGAACTCGACCTGCTGGCCACCCGCACCGCCGTGCGCGCCGAAAACAAGGCCCGCATGGACAAGGACGGCCAGGCCATCACCATCATGGCCGACAAGGAAATGCCCTATGCGCTGCTGCGCAAGCTGATGACCACCTGCGCACGCGCCAACTTCAGCGACGTGTCATTTGCCGTGCGCAAGAGGATCAACGCATGACAGCGTCGATGGCCCTGTCGCCCATGGCGAGCTTCCGCCTGCCCACGCTGCCGTGGTCCAACGGGGCGGACGATGAACGCCGCTTCCAGCGCATTGCCTGGGCCGTGGTGCTGCTGGCGCTGCTGCTGGGCGTGGTGGTGCCCTGGTTGCCACTGCCGGCACGTGAGCGCATTGAATCGCAGCCGCTGCCCGCCCCCATGGCCAAGCTGCTGCTGGAGCGCGCAGCCACGCCGCCCACGCCGCCGCCCGCACCGCCACCCAAGGCCGACACTGCAGAAGCGGCAGAAGCCGCCAAGCCCGCGCCCGACCAACCGGCACCCGTCAAACCGGCCAAGCAGAAAGAAGCGCCGGTGCCCGAAGCACGCAACCCGGTGGAGGGCAAGCCGCCCGGTGAAGTGGCCCGAGACAACGCCCGGCGCAAGGCCAGCGGCGTGGGCCTGCTGGCGATGAAAAACGAACTCGCCGCCATGACTGGCGCACCGGTGGCCGTGCAACTGCGGCAGGACATCGCCCCTGGCCCCGGCGTGGGCAGCGGCACCGGGCCGGGCGTAGGCGCGGGGCAGGACGCGGGCCTGCCGTCACGGGCGCTGATCACCAGCAACGCCACCCAAGGCAGCGGCGGCATCAACACCGCCGCCTACAGCCGTGACACCGGCGGCGGCGGCCTGGCCGGCCGCGCCACCACACTGGTCGAAGGCGTGGCCGGTGGCGGCGGCGGTGGTGGCCCCGGTGGGGGTGGCGGGCGGGCTGGCGCCGGCAAGGGCGGCGACGGCAGCGGTGCCGGCGCGGCGGGCAAGGGCGGCACGCTGCAAAAGGGCAGCAGCGGCAAGGGCAGCCGATCCATCGAAGACATCAAACTCGTCTTTGAGCGCAACAAGGGTGCCATCTACGCGCTCTACAACCGCGCGCTGCGCGACGACCCGGCGCTGCAGGGCAAGGTGGTGCTGGAGCTGAAGATTGCACCCGACGGCCAGGTACAAGGCCTGCGCATCGTCAGCAGTGAGCTGAAGGCCGACGAGTTGGAAAAGAAGCTGCTGGCGCGCATTCGCCAGTTTGACTTTGGCGCCAAGGACGTGGATGTGATGGTGGTGACTTGGCCGGTGGACTTTTTGCCAAGTTAAGGCTGGGTCAACGCGGCTTGAGCCACGATGCAATGCACCACTGCGCGGCCCAGTAGCTGGCCAGCACCCACAGGCTGGCCAGCGGCAGCGGGCCGGCGAACTTGTTCGTGGCCAGAAGTGCGTCTGATGCCATGAACAGCAAGCCGCCCAAGGCCAGCACTGCGCCACGATCTGCACCACGGCGCCACAGCACTGCGGCCTGCGCGGCCATGGCGGCCAGGCACAGCACGTAGGCCAACACGGGCCCACGCAGCGGCGCTGGCACACCTGCCCAAAGCAGCCCCAGGATGACCGTGGCCAGCAACGCATAGGCCACAAACGGCGCCGGCGCGGCGCCCAGCCGCTGTGTGCGCGTAAAGGCCCACAGGTAGGCCAGGTGCGCCAGCAAGAAGCTCACGAGCCCGGGGAGAAAACCCTGCTGAGGCCACATCAGGGCCACATCACCTGCCAGCGAACACAGCAAGCCGATCAGCACCCAGCGCCGCAGCACCGGTGCGTCGTGCCCTCGCGACCAAGCATGCGCAATGACGATCAGCGTGGCCAGCGGCTTGAAGATGAAGTTCAGCAGCGGCGCGTCCAGCGCCCAGGGCGCCGAGGCGATGGCCAGCCCTGCGCACAGCACAAGCGCCGCCGGCAACCATCGATGCGGTGTCGTCATGCGCCGCAGTGTGGCGCGGCTGGCGCAGCGGGTGCACCTGGGCAAGCACGCAGACACCCCGGCCCCAAGCAACGGCGGTTGCATGGGCAGGCACCGAAGCTTGGCGGCCTTGCCCCGGATCATTGCTGCACCCGCCTACGTTCTAGGGACTACCCCCTGAACGCTGGTTGCAGGGCCAAGGGGGTGCCGTCGCATACTGTCATTCACAGTGCCGGCAGGTCTTGAGATCCGCCGCCAGTCGCTGTCCTCGTCAGTCTTCAGGAGATCACATGACCAAGTTCAAGTCCAGTGCGCTGGCGTTTGCCACTGTCACATTGGGTGCCCTGCATCTGCAGGCCACTGCCGGCACCTATCCGGTGGTCGCCACTTATGACGGCACGGGGTCGCCAAACATTTCTGTCTTTCTAGGCGCGCCAGACGATTTGTACCTGGGTCTGGGCGCGAGCAACGTGACCTACGACTTTGGTTTGTCGCCGGTGGTCAACCGTCTCGGCCTGGTTGACCTGAATGTGTACGAGGTTGACACAGGCTCCCCGGAGTTCGCTCAGATGACCGTGCTGGTCAGCCAGGACGGCGTCACCTTCACCAGCATCAAGAGCAGTGAAACAGCCTTGGTGCGAACCAGCGGCGATGCCACGCACGGCAACAATTCCTTCGGCCGCTCCTACGACCTCGGGGCATTGTCTTGGGTGCGCTATGTGCGCATTGACGGGTTGGGAACCGGTGGCGCCTCAGGCGCCCAAAACTTTGACCTGGACGCCATCGGTGCCCATGAAGTGCTGGCGGTGCCCGAACCCGCCACCTGGGCCCTGTGGTTGGGTGGTCTGGCAGCCGTTGGCCGTGTGGCGAGGCAGCGGGCATTGAAGAGGGCCTAGGAGGCTGTCGGGCTTTGGGTCGGGCCTGACCCAAAGCCCCGACAGCCTCCTAGGCTCGCGTCAGCCCACGTCCGGTGGGCTGGGTCAAAACC
>CAZUKT010000012.1:0-8627 GCA_964620975.1 uncultured Rubrivivax sp.
TGCTGGTGGCGCGGTACGCACGCGGCGAAACCCTGATCGAGGCCTACTGGAAAAGCGTGCAGTGGCCTGGCCAGGGGCTGTTTCTGGGCGAACCGCTGGCGCAGCCCTGGAAACGCTGACGCACGCGGCGCGGCGGCCCGCGCTGGCATCATCGCGCTCTTCAACAGGAGCTTGATGCATGTGTGCCAGCAAAGTGGCCGACGGCAAGGAGCGCGGCTGGATCATCCCCATCGGCGGCGCTGAAGAAAAAGAAAACTCGCCGCAGATCCTGCGGCGCTTTGTGCAACTGGCCGGCGGTGACGCGGCCGACATCGTGGTCATCCCCACGGCCAGCCAGTTGCGCGCCACCGGGCCGCGCTACGAACGCATCTTTGCCGAGCTCGGTGCCGAGCGTGTCACCTCACTTGACTTCGACACCCGGCGCGACGCCGAAGAGCCCAGCCGCCTGGAGCGCCTGCACCAGGCCACGGGCATCTTCTTCACCGGCGGCAACCAGTTGCGGCTGAGCACGCTGATTGGCGGCACGCCGGTGGCCAAGGCCGTGCGTGTGCTCAACGCCGCCGGTGTGCCGGTGGCCGGCACCAGCGCCGGTGCGGCCTTCATCAGTGAACACATGATCGCCTTCGGTGACGAAGGCAGCACGCCCGTTGCCGGCAGCGTGCGCCTGGCGCCGGGCATGGGCCTGACCAACCGTTTCATCATCGACCAGCACTTCCGCCAGCGCGACCGCCTGGGCCGGCTGCTCACCGCACTCGCTTACAACCCATTCGCCGTGGGCATCGGCCTTGACGAAGACACGGCTGCCTTCATCGCACCCGACAACACGGTGCATGTGGAAGGCAGCGGCGGCATCACCGTGGTGGACGCCGCCGAGGTGCAGTTCAGCAGCATGGACAGCGTCAGCGAAGGCCGGCCCGTGTGCCTGCTGGGCATGAAGCTGCACATCCTGACGCAGGGTGCCACCTTCAACCTGCACACGCGGCGGGCCGATGCCGGCACGCTGAACCATCCCAAGACCTGAAGTCCCGCAGTCCCGCAGTCCTGAAGTCCAGAAAGGGCCCCGCCATGCGCATCCTTGAACGCAACGTTTACGTCGGCCCGTCGCTGTACGCGCACTTCCCGGTCATCAAGCTGCTGCTTGACCTGGGGCCGCTGGAAGAATGGTCCACGGCACGCCTGGGCCCCGCTTATGTAGACGCACTGGTGGCCGCCTTGCCCGGCCTGCAAGAACACGGCTGCAGCTGGGGTACGGCGGGCGGCTTCATTCGCCGCATGCGTGAAGACGAAGGCACCTGGCTGGGCCATGTGCTTGAACACGTGGCCATAGAACTGCAGAACGTGGCCGGTGAAGACGTCACCTTTGGCAAGACGCGCAGCGTGGACGGCCAGCCCGGTGTCTACACCGTGGTGTACGAATACACGCAGCGTGACATGGGCATCGAAGCGGGTGAGCTGGCCATGAGGCTGCTGTGCTCGCTGCTGCCGGCGAGCGTGCGGCCGGCCGACAGCGTGCCCGCCGACTGGGCCTGGGCCGAAGCGCGCGACGACTACATCCGCTACGCCCAGCGCCGCGCGTTGGGGCCCAGCACGGCGTCTTTGGTGAAGGCGGCGGTGGAGCGCAACATCCCCTGGCAGCGGCTGAACGACCAAAGCCTGATCCAGCTTGGCCAGGGCCGCTACCAGCAGCGCATCCAGGCCACGGTGACGGGCCGCACCAGCTACATCGCGGTGGAACTGGCGCAGGACAAGGAGGAAACCAACAAGATCCTGGCCAACTGCGGCCTGCCCGTGCCGCGCCAGGAACTGGTGCGCAGTGCCGACCGCGCCGTGCGTTCGGCTGAGCGCTTGGGTTACCCGGTGGTGACCAAACCCTACAACGGCAACCACGGGCGCGGCATCAGCATCCATTTGCAGACCGCTGAAGAAGTGCGCGCCGGTTTTGACATGGCCGCCGAACACAGCAGCAGCGTCATCGTCGAGACGTATTTGCAGGGTGCCGACCACCGGCTGCTGGTGGTCAACGGTGAACTCATCGCTGCCACACGCCGCACACCGGGGCGCGTGGTGGGCGACGGCGTGCACAGCATCCGGCAACTGGTGGACACGGTGAACCTGGACCCGCGGCGCGGCATCGGCCACGAAAAGGTCATGACCCGCATTGAGCTTGACGCGCAAGCCGACATGATGCTCAACCGCCAGGGCCTGGCACCCGACAGCGTGCCCGCCAGCGGCCAGATCGTGGAACTGCGCAGCACCGCCAACCTGTCCACCGGCGGCACCGCCACCGACGTGACCGACGTGATCCACCCCGACAACCGCGAGATGGCCGTGCGTGCCGTCACCGCCATTGGCCTGGACGTGGGCGGCGTGGACTTCTTGTGCCCGGACATCACCGAAAGCTACAAGAGCGTGGGTGGTGGTATTTGCGAAATCAACGCCGCGCCGGGTTTCCGCATGCACGTGGCGCCCAGCGAAGGCACACCGCGCGACGCCGCCGGCCCGGTCATCGACATGCTGTTCCCGGCCGGCGTTGCCAGCCGCGTGCCCATTGCCGCCATCACCGGCACCAACGGCAAGACGACGACCAGCCGCATGCTGGCGCACATCACCAAGATGGCCGGCTACACGCCGGGCCTGACGACGACGGACGGCGTCTACATCGACGGCCAGCGCACGGTAGAAGGCGACATGACCGGCCCCGTGAGCACGCGCATGGTCATGGCCGATCCCAAGATCGACATCGCCGTGCTCGAGGTGGCGCGCGGCGGCCTGGTGCGCGCCGGCATGGGCGTGCCCTGGGTCAACGTGGGCGCGGTGCTCAACGTGCAGAGCGACCACCTGGGCCTGAAGGGCATCGACACCCTGGCGCAACTGGCCGAGGTCAAGCGCGTGATCGTTGAAGTGGCACGCGACTGCGCGGTGCTCAACGCCGATGACGACAACGTCATCCGCATGTCGGCCCACACCGACGCCAAACACCTGTGTTACGTCACCATGAACCCGCAGCATGCCGTGGTGCGTGAGCACATCCGCGCCAGTGGCCGGGCGTGCGCGCTGGAAGCGGGTGTCAACGGCCAGATGATCACGCTGTACGACAAAGGCCGGCACATCCCGCTGATGTGGACACACCTGATCCCGGCCACGCTGGAAGGCCGCGCCATGCACAACGTGCAGAACGCCATGTTCGCGGCCGCCTGCGCCTTCAGCCTGGACGTCAAGCTCGACGCCATCCGCCAGGGCCTGCGCACCTTCGACAGCACCTTCTTCCAGGCACCGGGCCGCATGAACGTGTGGGACGAACACCCCTTCAAGGTGATCTTTGACTACGCGCACAACGCCCACGCCGTGGGCGCCATGGCCGACCTGGCCGGCCGGCTGGACGTGCGCGGCCGCCGCATCGTGGTGGTGGCCGGGCCGGGCGACCGGCGCGACGAAGACATCCGCGACATTGCACGTGCCGTGGCGGGGCGCTTTGACCACTACATCTGCCGCCGCGACGACGGCCTGCGCGGCCGTGGCAGCGACGAGGTGCCACAGATGATTGCAGCCGTGCTGCGTGAACAGGGCGTGGCCGACAGCGCCATCAGCATCATTGCCGACGAACAGCAGGCCATAGACGCCGCGCTGCGAATGGGCGCCATTGGCGACCTGGTGCTGATCTTTGCCGACGCCCTGACACGCAGCTGGAAACAGGTCATCAAGTTCAAGCCCGAAGGGGCACCGGCCCGGGCCGAGACGGTGGCCGCAGCCGCGCCCACCGTGGCCGAAGACGAGGCCGGCGAGCCCGCTGCCGATGGCGCCACCGCGCCCAGCACCAACCCTGCCACGGCACCCGCCCGCGACGACGGCGCGCTGCTGGCCGCAGGTTTTGTGCGCGACGAACGCGGCCTGCGTTTTGTGGGCGAAAGCGGCGATTGAGGCGCTGCGTTTTGCCCACCCGGCGCCGGCCCCCTCTCCCGCCTGCGGGAGAGGGTTGGGGTGAGGGCGTGAACGCGTCACATGCATCGAGAACCCCAAGGTGACGCCCGCTGAGCCCAATCACGGCTTTGACGACTCGCGCCGCCTCACCGGCCCCAACCGCTGGTTTGGCAGCACCGCCGTCACGTTGACGCCACTGGGCCGCGCTGCGCATGACGCCGCCGCCCACGCCCGCTGGGCGGCCCATGTGCATGAGGCTTGCACCGCGCTGCGCTGGCCCGATCCGCAGCCCTTGGCCGTGGACGATGTGCAAGAGCCCACGCTGGTGTTTGCCGCACCGCCCGACCTGCTGTTCACGGCCACCGAAGTCAACGAATGGGCCTGGGAACGCGCGGCGGCCGAGGCGGGTGAAGACGGCTTCGATCTGGCGCAGCCCTTGGGCGACACGGCGGTGGCCTTCATGACCCTGGCGGCGCGTGCAGCCGCCGAAGCCAAACCCATGCTCACGGCGCTGCGCCATGCTGCCGCCGCGCGTGGCTTGCCACTGCTGCTGGACGACGAGGCCTTGTCCATCGGCGCTGGCAGCGGCAGCCGCACCTGGCCGCTGGCCGATCTGCCCGCGCCCGAAGCCGTGCCCTGGGCTGCGTTGCACGACGTGCCCACCGCGCTGGTCACCGGCAGCAACGGCAAGACCACCACCGTGCGGCTGCTGGCGGCGATTGGCAGCGCCGCCGGCCTGGCGCCGGGGCACTGCTGCACCGAAGGCGTGGTGGTGGCCGGCCACGCATTGGACACAGGCGACTACGCCGGCCCGGCCGGTGCCCGTGCCGTGCTGCGCCATGCGGGCGTGCAAGCTGCCATCCTGGAAACCGCACGCGGCGGCATCTTGCGGCGCGGCCTGGCGGTGGCGCGTGCTGACGTGGCCGTGGTTACCAACATCAGCCTTGACCACTTGGGCGAATACGGGGTGCAGGGCGCTCAAGATCTGGCGCAGACCAAGCTCGCCGTGGCCCATGCCGTGCAGCGCGGGGGCACCCTGGTGCTCAACGCCGACGACAGCACGCTCATGGCCCACGCCTTGGTGTTGCCGCACGCGGCGGCCGCACGGCAGGCGCTGTTTGCGCTGGACCACGCCTTGCCAGCGTTGGCGGCAGCGCGTGCAGCCGGTGGCAGCACCTGTGGCGTGGGGCAAGGAGTGTGGGCGGCAGAAGGCGTCGAAGCGAAACGTGCGAAAACCGAGTACCGCTGGGGTGCACCGACAAGCCCAGGGCTTGCCCCCTGGGCGCAGGAGGTGATACCCGGCGGTGCCGGTTTCTCGCGCGTTGCAGCCGACGTCCTTCTGCCTCCCACACTCCTGGGCCGACTGCTGCTGCACCATGGCGGCCAGACCCATGACCTGGGCGCGGTGCAAGACCTGCCCATCACCCTGCACGGTGCGGCGCGCCACAACATCCACAACGCCGCCGCCGCCGCGCTGGCGGCCGCCGCGCTGGGCTGGCCGGTGCACGCCATACGCCACACCTTGCAGGTTTTTGGCGCGCTGCCGCAAGACAACCCCGGCCGGCTTGAACGCTGGCAGCACCACGGTGCCACCGTGCTCATCGACTACGCCCACAACCCCGACGGCCTGGCGCAGCTGCTGCAGGTGGCGCGTGCGCTGCAGCCACCGCCGCTGCGGCTGGGCCTGCTGCTGGGCCAGGCCGGCAACCGCAGCGACGACGCCATTGCCGAACTGGCCACCACCGCAGCCGCGTTTGCGCCCAACTGCCTGGTGGTCAAAGAGCTGCCGCAGATGCTGCGCGGCCGGGCCCTGGGTGAGGTGCCTGCGTTGCTGGTGCAGGCGCTCTTGCTCGCAGGCCTGCCAGCGCACGCCGTGGCGGTGGAGCCCGACGAGGCCACCGCCGCCCTTGCATTGCTGGCCTGGGCCCGGCCCGGCGACGTGGTGGTGTTGCCGCTGCACACCGCCGCCGTGCGGGCCCGGGTGGCGGCACAGCTTCAAGGCGACCTCAACCAAAGTTGAGGAATCCGGCCCCGGCGCTTGCAAATCGTCACCAGGGTGGATGACAGGCGGCGCACAAGCCCCCGCTTCGCGGGGTGTTGCGTACCCCGGCTTGGCCGCCACACTCCGCCCCTGCGCGCAAACCTTGCCGCACTCAAGCAGTACAGGGAGACCCGACATGGCCCGTTCATTCACCGCATTCGGCCGCATCGCTGCCAGCACCGCGCTGCTGGCGTGCGCGCTGGCCGCTACGCCCGTGCTGGCGCAGCGCGTTGTCAGCAACACCAACTCCGGCGGCCTGCCTACCTTCTACACGTCGGTGACTCGTCTTGTGGACTGCGAAGTTGCCAATACGCACGCCCGCATAGGCGCTACCCAATCGGGTGGCGGAGCCGACGCTTGCAGCAGGAGCGGCCAATTCGGTGAAACGGTGGATCTGGTGCGGGCCATCGCCGCCGACTACAACGCGGCCCATCCGGCCAGTGCTTACGATCTCGAACTCGTCAACACGACGGCCGACCGGCTCCTGCTGGGCGACGCTGCCAGCTCTGGCGGCCTCTTCGATACCTTGCCAGGGCAGGGCCTCGGTGGCGACCACGTGGGCATGCGCTTCCTGCGCGGCGCCATAGGCAATTTCGTGATGGCCTTTTCGGGCACCTACGACGACGGCTTCCCCGGCAACGCGCTGGACGTGTGGAGCGCGTACTACATCTTCGACAACGTGCAGATCGACCAGTTCGACTCACTCGGCCGCCCCGGCGTGATGAACTTCAAGCTCTTCCAGTATGGGAACAGCACGGTTGAAAGCACGTCGAGCCTGGTCGTCAACCAGGTGTCGATCTATTCGCTGGACCGGCAGGACCGCAACAACACGACGCCGGAGGCGGGCTCGCTGTGGCTGGTGGGTGCGGGGCTGGCGGCACTGGCTGCGGTGCGCCGCCGCCGCAAGCTGCGCTGAAGCGACACCGCTGAAGTGCGCTGGGTTTCAGGCCGCCAGGGCGCCTGAAGCGGCCAGATCGCACAACCGCCGATGGGTGGCGTGGGCTTGAAGAAAGCGCTCACGCGCCGCGCCGGCTGACAAGCGTGCCGCCTGCTGCTGCAGTTCAGCCCATGCGCACTGCAGCAGGTCTTTGGCGCGTGCGTCGGCGGCTGCGGCCAGTGCGTCGTAGCCCGCCAGGCACACCGCGAGCGGCCTTTCCGTGCCATTGAAGTGGCCGTGCTGCTGCCAGTGCGCATGCACGGCAGCGGCTCCTGCCAGGGCCTGTTGCGTATCACCCTGTGCCAGGGCCACCAGCACCCCGCCTGCCACGGCTTCGATCGCCAGATGCGGTTGGCCCAGCGCCATGAGTGCACTGCGTGCGGCTTCAAAAGCGTCGCGCGCGTCGGCGGGACGAGCCAGCGCCAGCAAGGCCGCGCCCCGGCTGAGTTGGGCAAAGGCGGTGTTCTCGCGGTGGCCTATCAGCGCCGCCACAGCCGCCCCCGCATCGGCTGCCGCAGCGGCCTGCGCCGCGTCGCCCTCGGCCAGTGCCAGTGCCGAAAGATTGAGCTGGATCGACGTTTCCAAGCTGCGCCGCCCCGTTGCGCGGCTCAACGCCATGGCGTCGTCCAGGTCGGCTCGCGCCTGCACAAAGTCGCCGCGCTGCAAGGCGTTGGCGCCCAGGTTGATGAGGCCGACACATTCGCCGATGCGGTTGCGCAATTCGCGGTCTATGGCCAGGGCTTGTCTCGCCAGTCGCTCGGCCAGCGCCAACTCGCCGCGTTCGGTGGCCACGTTGGCGAGCTCCATGAGCAGTTCGCTTTCAGCTGCCTTCAGGCCCGTGGCGCGTGCGCGTTGCAGTGCTTCTGACGCCACCTCTTTTGCTTGTGTGTGGTCGCCGCTGGCGCGCAGGGCAGCGGCCCACACGTTGTAGGCACCCAGTTCCAACACGTCGTCGCCGGCCTCACGGGCCAGTACCAGCGCGCTGGGCGCCAGTTCGGCCGCTCGCCGTGTCTCGCCGCTTTCAGCCAGTGCCACGGTGCGGCGGTGGGCCACGGTGGCGCGGTGCAGCGGCTCGCCCGTGCGCTGCGCCAGCAAGTCCAGCGCGTCCAGGTCTTGCCACTGCGCGTCATTCTTGCCGGCATGGCGCAGTGCACGCTGGCGCGCCAGCAGCATGCGCCAGCGCCCGGCGTGGTCGTCCACGGCGGCCAGACGCAGGGCGCGGCTGGCCTGCTCGGCCACCGCGTCGTGCGCAAAGCGCGTGGCCAGTTCTTCGGCCGCCAGCAGGCTGTGCTGGGCTGCCAGCAGCGGCAAGTCGGCACGCTCAAAGTGGTCGGCTGCCGTGCTGCGGTGGGCCGCCGCACGCGCCGTCTGCAAACCGGCGTACCAGTGCGCGGCGCGGGCATGCGCCTCGCGGCGGTCGCGCTTGAGCAGGCTTTCATAGGCCACCTGGTGCAGCAACTGGTGGGCAAAGGCAAAGTGCTCGTCGGCGTCCAGCGCGTCGGCGGCCTGAGGCAGCAGCAGGCCGCGTTGCACCAGGGCCTGCAAGTGGCTTTGTGCGTCGGCGTCCACCACCTGCAGTGGCTCGCGGCCAAACACCAGGCCCAGGATGGCCGCTTGCTGGATGGCGCGGTGCTCGGGCGCGGGCAGCAAGTCCAGCCGCGCCTGCAACACGCCGGTGAGTGTGGGCGGCAGGCGTTCGGCGTCCAGCCGCTCGGGCACAAAACGCCAGCG
>CAZUKT010000012.1:8727-24123 GCA_964620975.1 uncultured Rubrivivax sp.
TGAGTGTGGGCGGCAGGCGTTCGGCGTCCAGCCGCTCGGGCACAAAACGCCAGCGCTGGACCGCAGCGGTGGCGGCGGTGGCGGCCGCAGCCGTGGCGTTGGCGGCGTCTGGTGCGCCCGCCAGGGCCGGGGCAATGCCAGAGGAGAGGCCAGAGGAAAGGCCAGCGGCAAGGCCAGGCTGTGCGGCTATGGCCGTGGCCGGCAACTCGGCCACCAGCGCGCCCCGGTCCAGCAGCATCTGCACCAGCTCTTCCATGTAGAACGGGTTGCCACCCGCGCGCTCCACGATCAGGGTGCGCAGCACGGCGGGCACTTGCGGCAGCGGTGCCAGCAAGGCATTGGCCAGTTCGTCGCGTTGCGCGGCAAGCAAGGGCTGCAGCACCACACGCTGGTGTTCGATGCCGCGCCACTGTGCGTCGGCCTCGTCCAGCGTGGGCCGCGCCAGCGCCAGCACAAAAGTTGGCAGGCTGGCCGGCAGCACCGCCAGGTGGCGCAAGAAGTGCAGGCTGGGCGCGTCGGCCCAGTGCAGGTCTTCTACCTGCAGCAGCAAGGGCCGGGCGCGGCTTTGCGCCAGGCGGCGCAGCACTTCGGCTGCCGCGTGGTAGGCCAGTGTGCGCAGGTGGCCGGCGCTGCCCTGCAAGCCCTGCACGTGCGGGCTTTCGGCAAAGTTCAGGCCCAGCAGGTGGCCCAACACATGGGCGGCGGGCTCGGCCTCGGCGGCGGCGTCAGCGGCAAACAGCGGCGCCACAGCGGCACAAAAACGTTCACGCGCCTGTGCGGGGCTGTCGGCGTCGGGCAATGCCAGTGCGCTGGCCAGCAGGTCGCGCAGCAGGCTGTAAGGCTGGGTCTGCGTCTGCGGCTGGCAACGCCCGCGCAGCCACAGCGCCACCTGCGGCTGGGCGTGGGCCCAGGCTTCAAAGGTCTGCTCCAGGCGCGACTTGCCCAGGCCCGCCTCGCCCAGCACGGTGACCACCTGAAGCCCCGCGGCGGCGCTGTGCAGGCGTTGCCAGGCGTCGCAAAGCACCTGCAGTTCGGCCTGGCGCCCCACCAGGGGCGATGGGCGGCCGGCCACGCCCCGCTGCTGCGCCACGGCCTGGCGAGCGCGGCGGCGCTCCACCAGCCAGGTGCGCATGGGTTCGCTGCGGCCCTTGACCAGCAGCGGCGGCTGCTCGGCGCCTTCAAAGGCGCCTGCACACAGCCGCCAGGTGTCGGCACTGACACGCAGCGTGCCCGGCGCCGCGTTTTGCTCCATGCGGGCGGCCAGGTTGACGGTGGTGCCGCGTATGGTGTTGTCGCCGTCCACCCCGCCACCCAGCAGCACCGGCCCGGTGTGCAGGCCCACACGCACGCCAAAACCGGCGCGGCCCAGCTTGCGGCGCACACGCTCGGCGTGCAACGTGGTTTCGGCCACGATGCCCAGGCCGGCGGCCACGGCACGCTGGGCGTCGTCTTCACGCACCTGGGCGGTGCCAAAGGCGGCCAGCATGCCGTCGCCGGTGTACTGCAGCACGCGGCCCTGCCAGCGCTCGACGATGGCCGTGTAGCGCTCCAGTGCGGTGTCCATGACGGCGTTGATCTCTTCGGGGTCCAGCATGTGGCCCAGCGCGGTGGACCCCACCACGTCGCAGAACATCACGGTCACCTGCTTCAGGCGCTGCTCGGGGTGCTCGCCATTGCGCAAGGCGTCCAGCCGCTCGCGCAAGGGCGACAAGGCCAGGTCCAGCAGTGCGTCGTCCATCTCGCCGCGCAGCCATTCCATGAGCGCCAGCGCGGCCTCGATCTGGCCGGGGTCGCTCAAGGCGCCGTCGGACGTGGGGCTGTGCGGGGCTGCGTTGGCGCTTTCGGCGCCGGCCGCAACGGGGGTGTCCTGGGGATGGGGTGCGGGGGGTTGCAAGCCTTCACGATAAGGGGCCGGCCGTGCCAGGGCAAGGCGGGCTGCGTGGGGCGCGGCCTGTCTTGGGGCCGCTGCCACCGTGGTGGCGGCGCGCTGGCGCCACGCGGGCCAGGCCTGACTTGCGGCCGGTCAGCCCGGCGCACCGCCCATGCCCAACAATGCAGGCTTGCCGCATGCCCCGTGCGGCGCCGCATCAAACGCAGCCCCGCTGCCCGCACCACGCCATGCCGATTGCCCACCTGCCCCCCGTCCTGCGCGGCGTTGTGGCCAGCTTCACGCTGGCCCTGAGCACACCCGTGCTGACGTTTTCAATGATGCCGCCGGCGCTGATCAAGCTGCTGGTGCCCAGCGTGGCCGTGCGCCGCAGCTGTGACCGCGTGCTCACGGCGTTGGCCACCGCCTGGGTGGCCATCAACAACGCCTGGATCACTGCCGTGCGCCCGGCCCGCCTGCCCGACTGGGACGTGCAAGGCCTGGACGGGCTGGACCCCCGGGGCTGGTACCTGGTGTCGGCCAACCACCAGAGCTGGGTTGACATCGTGGTGCTGCAGCGCATGTTCCATGGCCGCATTCCCTTCCTCAAGTTCTTTCTGAAGCGTGAACTGATCTGGGTGCCCGTCATCGGCCTGGCCTGGTGGGCGCTGGACTTTCCTTTCATGAAACGGGGCAAGGGCGATGGTGCGCGTGGCAGTGACTTGCAGGCCACGCGCGACGCGTGCGAAAAGTTCAAGCGCATCCCCACCTCGGTGATCAACTTTGTGGAAGGCACACGTTTCACGCCGGCCAAACACGCACAGCAGCGCAGCCCCTACCAGCATCTGCTCAAGCCCAAGATCGGCGGTGTGGGCGTGGCATTGGCCACCATGGGCGAGCAGTTCACGGCCTTGCTTGACGTGACCATCGTCTACACCGGCGGCGCGCCGCGTTTCTGGGATTTGATGTGCGGCCGCATCGAGGCCATCACCGTGCGTGTGCAAGTGCGCCCCATCCCGGCCGACCTGCTGGGCGGTGACCCGGTGGGTGACAAGGCCTACCGGCGGCGCCTGAGTGACTGGGTGGACGTGCAGTGGCGCGAGAAGGATGTGCTCATCGAACAACTGCTCAGCCGCTCGCCCATGCGCAGCCCGACTGCAAACTAGGGGGCACCGGCCAAACGGGCAATGCCGCGCCTGGCCCCCGCGTACACCCGGTCATGACAAGCCAATGCGCCCGTTGGCGCTTGGCTTGCACCAGACCAACTCGAGGGGTGTTGCATGGCCTACAGGTTCGTCCGCGCCGCGCTGGCGCTTGTGGTTGGGTGCGGCATGGCCGCAGCACCGGCATGGGCCATCACGCCGGGCCAAAGCGCCACCTTTGAAGATGGCAGCCTGCAGGGCTGGTACAACGGCGTCGGCAACCCCGCTCCACCGCAGAACATCGCCAGCGGCGGGCCGGCCGGCAGCGGCGATGCTTACCTGCTGACATCGTCCAGCGGCATCGGCGGCCCCGGGGGCCGGCTGGTGCTGATCAGTGGCCCTGATTGGGGTGGCAGCTACCCGCAGGCCGGTGTCACGGGGCTGGCCATGGACCTCTACAACATGGGCAGCACCGAGCTGATGCTGCGCCTGCTGGTGGAAGGCGCCGCCGGCGCGAGCGCCTATTCCACCGTGCCCGTGGTGCTGCCGCCCGGCAGCGGCTGGACCCACGTCACCTTTTCGACCCTGCCTGGCGCGTTTACCGGGCAGGCGGCGGCCGCGCTGGCGGCGGCCACGCAACTGCGGCTGTTCCACAGTGCGGCAGGATTCCCTGGCGATGCCACTGCGGCCTTGCTGGCCGTCGACAACATCACGGCGGTGCCCGAAGCCGGCAGCGCCTGGCTGCTGCTGGCGGGGCTGGCCATGTTGAGCCTGCGCCGTGTGCGGCACTGCGGCGGCAGCGCATGAACGACGGGCGTTGTGCGCAACCCTTCAGCACTTCAGCACTTCAGCACTTCAGCACTTCAGCACTTCAGTCCTTCAGTCCTTGATCCAGGAGCCCACACCATGCACCAGACCCACACCCTGCGCGCCCTGAGCGCTGCCGCCCTGTTGCTGTGCAGTGCGCTGGGCGCACAGGCGCAGTCGCAAGATGTGTTGCCCGACATCACCCGCGGCAACATCGCGGTGCGGCTGCTGCCCGTGGCCACCGGGCTGTCGGCACCCGACTACGCCATCAGCGCGCCGGGCGACCCCAGCCGACTCTATGTGGTTGAACAAAACGGCCTGTTGCGTGTCATCCAGAACGGCAGCCTTCTGGCCAACCCGGCGCTGGACATACGCAGCCGCGTGGCGCCGCCACTGAACCCGGCCAGCCCCAATGACGAGCGTGGTTTCCTGGGCCTGGCCTTCCACCCCAGTTTCAACACCCCGGGCAGCGCCGGTTTTGGCACCCTGTACACCTACCATAGCGAGCTGATTGCGGCCAACACCGCGCCCACCTACGCCGCGCCCAACGGTGCCACGCAGGGCTACAAAAACGTGGTGGCTGAATGGAAGATGGACGCGGGCGGGGTGGTAGACCCGGCGTCACGGCGCGAGATCATCTCCTTTGGCAAGAACGCCAACAACCACAACGGCGGCACCATTGCCTTCGGCCCCGACAACTACCTCTACCTGGGCCTGGGCGACGGTGGCAACGCCCGCGACGTGGGCCCCAGCCACCTTGAACCCGGTGGCAACGCGCAGAACCTGAGCACCCCGCTGGGCAAGATGCTGCGCTTTGACCCGCTGGCGCCGGTGCTCACTGCCGGCAGTGCCGACGCCATCAGCCCCAACGGGCAATACCGCATTCCGGCGAGCAACCCGTTCAGGGCGCCGGGGCAGGTGGCCGAGACCTTTGCCTACGGCTTTCGCAACCCCTACCGGTTTGCCTTTGACAGTGTGGCGCTGGGCGGCCACGGCGACCTGATCCTGGCCGACGTGGGCCAGGGCACGGTGGAAGAGATCGACCGTGTCACGCTGGGTGGCAACTACGGCTGGGCGGTGAAAGAAGGTGAATTCCTGTTCGACCGCGCCACCGGCCGCGTCACCACACGCAGCCCGGGTGACCCTTCGGGGCTGACCGACCCCATCAAGGGCACGCTGGGCACGCTGCAATACGACCACGGCGACGGCATCTCCATCACCGGGGGCTTTGTGTACCGCGGCGACGACGTGCCTGAGCTGTATGGCAAATACGTCTTCGGCGATCTGGCCCTGCGCAACGCGCCGCCGCGGGTGGACGGGCGCTTGTTTTATGCCGACCTCACCACCGGCATCATCAATGAATTCTTGATACCCGAATTCGCCAACGGCCGCTTGCCCAACGGCCTGACGGTGCACGGTTTTGGCCAGGACACCACCGGCGAGCTGTATGCGCTGGTCACCAACACGGCGGCCAACGGCACGGGCGGCATCGTCTACCGCATCAGCGCTGTGCCCGAGCCTGCAAGCTGGGCCAGCCTGGCGCTGGGCTGCATGGTGCTGCTGGCGCGGGCGCGGCGCAGCCGGGGTCGGCCAGCCGCATAAGCAAGCAACAAACTTGTCGTTTGACCAGGGGGGCATCGCTGGCACACTTCCGGATCCTCATGAACTGACCGCCAAACCCGTGAAGCTCTTGCCCCGCCTGCTTGTCCCCGTTGCCGCCCTGTTGTCCGCATTCAGCGCCTGGGCCGCCCAGCCCCTGCTGGCACCCGCTGAACTGAATGCCCTGCTGGGCAAGCCCGATGTCCGTGTCATCGACATCCGCGCACCCAAGGCCTATGCAGAAAAACGCATCCCCGGTGCGGTGTCGGCGCCCTATGGCGTGTGGCGCGGCTCGGCCAGCAACCCTGGTGAACTGCCCGAGCTGGCCAAGCTCACTGCGCAGGTGCAAAAGCTCGGGCTCACCCCGGCCACGCACGTGGTGGTGGTGTCCAGCGGCGACGACGCCACCGACTTTGGCGCGTCGGCCCGTGTCTACTGGACGCTGAAGGTGCTGGGGCTCAAGGAGTTGTCGGTGCTCAACGGCGGCGTGGACGCCTGGGCCGCTGCCAAGCTGCCGCAAGACACCGCGCCAGTGACGGTGGCGCCCAGCAGCTACGCGCCCACGCTCGACACCTCGCTCATTGCCACACGTGACGACATCCTGGCCTTGCAAAAGGCCGGCAGCGCCCGCCTGGTGGACGCGCGGCCGGCGGCGTTTTTCACGGGTGAAACGCGCCACCAGGCGTCTCTGGTGCCGGGCACGCTCAAGGGCGCGGCCAACCTGGAATACACACGCTGGTTTGCCGCCGACTCATCGGCCATGCTGCCGGCCGACGAGGTGAAGAAGATCGCCGGTGACGCGCCCGCCCTGGCCGGCGCAGAGGGCGACACGGTGAGCTTTTGCAACACCGGCCACTGGGCTGCCATCAACTGGTTTGCCTTGTCTGAAGTGGCCGGCAAGAAGGGTGTGAAGATGTATCCCGGCTCCATGGTCGACTGGAGCCAGGGCCCCGGTGCCGACGCCATGGACAATGTGCCCAGCCGTCTGGGGCAGTTGCTCATCGACTTCAAGCTCTGGTCCGCCCGCACCTTCAACTGAAGAACACGGCGCTTTCCTGCTGCGGCCGCCGAGCCTGGGCCTGCGATGCTCGCCGTACGGGTGTACGGCTGCGCTTCTCGGCCCAGGCTCGACGCCCTCGCGACGGAAATCGTCCGCGTTCTTGCGCCGCGCTGCTTTGCCCAAAACATGAAACGCCTGCCGCTGGCGGCCGCCCTGGCCGCCTTCTTCTTTTTGCTGCTGTGGTTTGTGGCGGTGCGCCAGGCGGCGCTGTTTCTCGTCGGCATCGGCATGGGCGCCACGCTGGCCGGTGTGCGGTTTGGCTTTACCACCGGCTGGCGCAACCTGGTGGAGCAGCGTGACCCGCAGGGCGTCATCGGCCAGCTTCTGCTGCTGGGCCTGGCGGCCACGTTGAGCATGCCGCTTCTGGGCGTGTTTCCTGAGCTGCAGGCCGCGTTGGGCCCGCCCAGCGTCAGCCTGCTGGTGGGCGCCTTTGTGTTTGGCCTGGCCATGCAGATTGCCGACGGCTGCGGCTCGGGCACGCTGTACAAGGCCGGCATGGGCGTGCCGCTGAACATGGGCATCCTGCCGCTGTTTGCGCTGGGCAGCTTCTTGGGCTCGGCCCACATTGACCGCTGGCTGGCGCTGGGCCAGGTGCAGCCCGTGGGCCTGGTGGACCGCTGGGGTGCCGGCCCGGCGCTGGCCGCTACCCTGGTGGCCTTGCTGGCCGTGGGCCTGGGGGTGCGCTGGTTTGCGGGCTGGCACAAGGCCTGGTTCAGCCGCCGCTGGGCCTGGGGTGCGCTGGCGCTGGCCGTGCTGGCCGCGTTGAACCTGGTGCTGGCCGGCAACCCCTGGGGCGTGGTCTACGGTTTTGGCCTGTGGGCGGCCAAGCTGGCCACGGCGGCCGGTGTGTTCGACCCCGCCGGCAACGTCTTCTGGAGCCAACCCGGCAACACGCAGCGCCTGGCGCAGACCCTGCTGCTGGACGTGACCAGCATCACGAACATCGGCATCCTCGCGGGCGCCTTGTGGGTGGCGGCAGGCAAGCCCGCCGAGCCGCACAAGCCACTCACCGCCACGCAATGGGCCGTGGGCCTGGTGGCCGGCCTGGTGATGGGCTACAGCTCGCGCCTGGCTTTTGGCTGCAACGTGGGCGCCATGCTCAGCGGCATTTCCACCGGCAGCGTGCATGGCTGGATCTGGGTGCCCATGGCCTTTGCCGGCACGCTGCTGGGCCTGCGTGTGCGCCGGCACTTCGGTTTTTGACGGGGAACTGGCGATGCTGAATTCATCCCGCACCCGCCGCGCCGTGTTCTGGCTCTTGCTGCTGGGCTTTGCGGTTTGGGACTTGCGCCACAGCGCCCCGCTCAACGTGTGGCGCGAGCCGCCGCTGCTGGCCGCCGGCTCGGGCCAGGCGCCCACGGGCGGGCACTGTTCTTCGCCCAAGTAAACGGGCGCCGGCCTTGGCATTGCGGGTGGGGCTTGTCGGCCCCGGGGTCGCAGATCCAGTCTGTGAGCGTTGTTCCGGCTTGCCCTGACGAGCCCGTTGGTCTTGCTATTGCAAGCTCAGGCCGCCGGCTTCCAGAACACGTAGTCGGCCTGGTATTGCACGGTCTCGCGCCGGCCCTTGGCCGCGTCGTTGCAGGCCAGTGCCGGCGCCACGCCACCGTGTGTGGCCACACGCTGGATGTGGCTGATGCCCGCCATGGCACCGCTGCCGGTGGTGGGCATGGCCGGCTTGGCCTGCACCAGTTGCAGCGCGATGTTGCCGGCGCCGGCCGGAGCCACAGCGAGCTGCGTGCCGGTGATGGCCGAGCCGTCTGTGGCCGCCCAGGTGGCGGGCGGCCCGAAGTAGCGGCCCACGAGCCGGCCCTGCCGGTCCTTCAGCGTGGCGGCGGGGCCCACAAAGATCCATTCAAACTGTCCCACTGCGGCCGCCTTTTCGCGGCATTCGTAAGTGATGTCACCCGTGCCCACGGTTTGCAGCACCACCACGTGGCCCACCGGCACCTGCACAGCGGCGGGCAGCGTGGCTTGGGAATAGGGCATGGCCTCGGGCGCTGTGGGGCTGCCGGCGCAAGCCGAAAGCAATAGCGCGACGGTGGTGGCGGCCAGCGCGGGCATGGGGTGGCGATGCATGGGAATCCTCCAGGGGGTTTGAGACAAACGGCGCGTCAGGCCGCTTGGCAGCCCTGTGGCCGTGTACGCAGGTCTGCGTGCACTGGATGCACGCAGCGGCGCCACGCCGCTGCTCCGTCCTGCAGATGGCGGCGCCACGCCGCTGCTCCGCCCTGCAGATGGCGGCGCCACGCCGCTGCTCCGTCCTGCAGTTGGCGGCGCTACGCCGCTGCTCCGCCCTTCAGCTGGCGGCGCCCACCCGCCACAGCGACGTGACCTCGGCCGCACGCGCGGCGTGCAGCGGGTCGCTGGTGTCTTGCGTCTTGCGGTGTTGCGGCCAGGTGTCGATGCGGCCCAGCACCTGCAAGCCCGCCGCGCCTATGGCCTGCAGCAGCCAATCGCGGCTGCGCAGGCCCAGGCGCTCGGCCAGGTCCGACAGCACGAGCCAGCCCTCGCCCCCCGGTGCCAGGTGCGCGGCCAGGCCCTGCAGGTAGCCCAGCAGCATGCGGCTGTCTTCGTCGTACACCGCACGTTCCAGTGGCGAGCCGGGACGGGCGGGCAGCCAGGGCGGGTTGCACACCACCAGTGCGGCCCGGCCCGGCGGGAAGAGGTCGGCTTGCAGCACCTGCACCTGGCCTTGCAAGCCCAGGCGGGTGATGTTTTCGCTGGCGCAGGCCAGGGCGCGTGGGTCGGTGTCGGTGGCCTGCACCCGCAGGCCACGTTGCGCCAGCACGGCGGCCAGCACGCCCGTGCCGGTGCCGACGTCAAACGCTGTGGCGCCGGGGCCGGCGGCGGCCGGCAATGGTGCCGTGGCCACCATGGGCACGTATTCGCCCCGCACGGGCGAAAACACGCCGTAGTGCGGGTGGATGCGGTTGCTGGGCGCCGGGCCCAGCGCGGGGATGGGCACGCCCTTCTTGCGCCATTCGTGTGCGCTGACCAGGCCCAGCAGTTCGCGCAGCGACACCACCAAGTCGCCGCGCGCCGCACCCGCATCGCTTGCCGGCGCACCCCACGCCTGGGTGCAGGCCAGCCGCATGTCAGGCGCGCGGCGCAAGGGGATGCTGTAGTCGGCGTTGACGGGGATCAGCACCGCGCCCAGCACCCGAGCGCGCTGCGCCTGCGCCTGGCGGTGCAGGTGAAAGGCCTTTGCAAGCAGCACGGGCGCCGCCGCTGAAGACGCATTGGCGAGAGTGGCATCTGCCCCAGCGGCGCTATCGGCAGCCACATCGGGCCGGCCCTTGCGGCGGCGCCGTGCGGGCACGTGGTCGGCGCGCCTGGCCAGCGCGTCAAGCAAGTGCCGGGCATTTTGAAAGTCGCCGCGCCACAGCAGCGCCGTGCCTTCGTTGGCCAGGCGGTAGGCGGTGTCGGCGGGGGTGGTGTCGTCGGCCAGCAGCACACGCCGGGGCGGGGGTGTGCCGCGCTCGCAACGCCACAGGGCGGTGCAGGGCGCGTCGGCTTCGGACCACTGCAGGGTGGGCTGTGGCATGGTGGCGGGCAGTCTATGCCACGGGGTGGGACAGCGGGCCCGGCTTGTGGCCATCGCCGGGGCGCCTGGCCTGGCGTTGCGGTGCGGCGGCTCGTGCGCTGCGGTATACCTCGGCCCCTGGCTGCCAGTCTTGCCCGCTGACGTCCGATGAAACCCACTGAATCCAGTGCCTGGCCCCACCCCTGCCCCCGCCCCGAACCGCACAAGCCATGACCGACACCCGCCCCTACCCCGACACCCTGCTGCACATCAACGGCGAATGGCGCCAAGGCGCTGCCGGCGACACGCTGGCCGTGTTTGACCCCGCCAGCCACACCGAAATCGGCCGTGTCGCCGTGGCCCGCCAGGTGGACCTGGACGCTGCATTGGCGGCCACGCAGCGAGGTTTTGACATCTGGCGCCTCACACCCGCCGTGGAGCGCGCACGCCTCATGCGTGTGGCGGCCGGGCTGTTCCGTGAGCGCGCCGAACACACCGCACGGCTGCTGACACAAGAGCAGGGCAAGCCACTGGCCGAAGCCAGGGCCGAGGTGCTGTTTGCCGCTGACGTCATTGAATACTTTGCCGAAGAAGGCCGGCGTGTGGCCGGCCGCGTGGTGGCGCCGCGCGCGCTGGCGGTGCAGCAACAGGTGCTGAAGGAACCGGTGGGCCCAGTGGCGGCTTTCACGCCGTGGAACTTTCCCATCAACCAGGTGGTGCGCAAGCTCTGCGGCGCGCTGGCCACGGGCTGCTCCATCATCGTCAAGGCGCCCGAAGAAACGCCGGCCGCACCGGCTGAACTGGTGCGCGCCTTTGTGGACGCGGGCGTGCCGGCAGGTGTCATCGGCCTGGTCTACGGCGTGCCGGCGGACATCAGCAACTACCTCATCGCGCACCCCACCATCCGCAAGGTCACCTTTACTGGCAGCACGCCGGTGGGCAAACAACTGGCCGCTTTGGCCGGCGCGCACATGAAACGCGTGACCATGGAACTGGGCGGCCACGCGCCGGTGATCGTGGCCGCCGACGCCGATGTGGCCAAGGCGGCGCTGGCGGCCGGTGCGGCCAAGTTCCGCAACGCCGGGCAGGTGTGCATTTCGCCGACGCGTTTCTTGGTGGCCAACGCGGTGCGCGACGAGTTTGTGGCCGGGCTGCTGGCGGTGACACGTGCGCTGACGCTGGGCCACGGCCTGCAGGCCGGCACCACGCTGGGCCCACTGGCCAACCCGCGCCGCGTGGCGGCGATGCAGCGGCTGACACAAGACGCCGTGGCGCGTGGTGCGGTGGTGGCCACCGGGGGTGAGCGGGTGGGTGAAGCAGGCAACTTCTTTGCGCCCACCGTGCTGCTGAACGTGCCGGGTGACAGCCTGGTGCTGAACGAAGAACCCTTCGGCCCGCTGGCCGCCGTGCGTGGCTGGGACACGCTGGACGAAGCGCTGGCCGAAGCCAACCGCCTGCCCTGGGGCCTGGCGGGCTACGCCTACACCGGGTCACTGAAGACGGCACACGCCATCACGCAGGGCCTGCAGGTGGGCATGCTGTGGATCAACGGCCCGGCGCCGGCCTGGCCCGAAATGCCCTTTGGCGGCGTCAAGGACTCGGGTTATGGCAGCGAAGGCGGGCCCGAGGCGCTGGAGGCCTACCTCAACACCAAGGCGGTGAGCATCAACTGCGCGTGATGCAGGTGCTGCCGGGCTGACGCTGCGCTACGGGCTGTGCCGCGTGCGGGCGGCTTGCAGGCTGCTGCAGGTGGCATCAACCAGCCGCAGCCGCAGCGGCCTGCACCTGGATGCTTGTGCCGCCTTGCACCACGACCTGGCCCGGGCGGATCTTGCAGGTCTTGCGCAACTCGGTCTGGCCGTCCACCTGCACCAGGCCGGCGGCCACCAAGGCCTTGGCCGCACCGCCGCTGCTGGCCAGGCCGGTGGCCTTGAGCAAGGCGTCCAGGGCGATGAATTCGCCGCGCACTTCAAAGTCGATCTTTTGCATGGGTAGCGCCGGGGTTTGCAGGCGCTGATCATCGCCGCTTGCGGCTACATTGCCGCGATGCGATTCCTGTGCCGCCACGGCCTGCTGGCCGCCGCCTTGGCGCTGGCCAGCGCGGCCATGGCGCAGCAAACGGCGGCACCTGAGATCGTCATCTTCAGAAGTGGCGACACAACGCTGGGCGGCGAGCTCTACAAACCGGCCGGGCCCGGCCCCTTTCCCGCCCTGCTTTACAACCACGGCAGCGCACCGGGCCTGCTCAGCAGCCAGGCTGCGCGCGCCATCGGCCCGCGCTTTGCGCAAAGCGGCTGGGTCTTCTTCATGCCCTACCGCCGCGGGCAGGGGCCCCTACATCGGTGACGAGCTTGCCGCCGCCCGCCAGCAGGGCGGCCTGGCCCTGGCCGGCCAGACGCTGAGCCGGCTGATGGCGACCACACACCTGAGCGACCAACTGGCCGCACTGGCCTGGCTGCAGGCCCCGTTGCTGCAAGCCGCGCGTGAGGCCAGGGCGCCGGTGCTGCTGTTCCAGGCCCGCAACGACCACGACCTGGCCCCGCACGAGGCGCTGCGCCAGGAAATGCAGCGCGCCGGCAGGAGCGTGGCACTTCGGCTCTATCCCGCGGCTGGCCAGAACGCCCAGCAAGGCCACGCCTTTGCCTACCAGGGCAGCAGCGTGTGGTTTGCCGACGTGATCAGCTTCCTGCAGCGCCACTGCCCTTAACGGCACCGCGCCAAGTCATGCCCTGGCGCTGTAGCCACGCGGAATGGCCGCCAGCAGCCGCTTGGTGTAGTCCTCTTTCGGCGCCGCCAGAATTTGCGCGGCGCTGGCTTGTTCCACCACCACGCCGTCTTTCATCACCAGCACTTCGTCGCTGATGAAGCGCACCACCGCCAGGTCGTGGCTGATGAAGACATAACTCAGGCCAAACTCGTCTTGCAGGTCCTTCAGCAGATTCAGCACCTGCGCCTGCACTGACACGTCCAGCGCACTCACGGCTTCGTCCAGCACCAGCACTTCGGGGTTCAGCGTCAGGCAGCGTGCAATCGCCACCCGCTGGCGCTGGCCGCCGCTGAATTCATGTGGGTACTTGCCAAAGGCGCGGCCGTCCAGGCCCACCTTTTCAAGCAAGGTGCGCGCACGCGCTTCGCGGTCGGCCAGGTCTTTGCCGATGTGGTGGATGACCATGGGCTCCACCAGCGTCTGGCCGATGGTGAAGCGTGGGTTCAGGCTGGCATAGGGATTCTGGAAGACGATCTGTATGCGGCGGCGCATCAGCTGGCGTTCACGGTCGCTCAGCTTGAGCAGGTTCTGGCCGTCAAAGATGACTTCGCCGCCCGTGGGTTCATGCAGGCGCAAGAGCGTCAGGCCCATGGTCGTCTTGCCCGAGCCCGACTCGCCCACCACGCCCAGCGTGTGGCCCTTCTTGAGCTTGAAGTTGACGTTCTGCACGGCCTTGAATTCGCGCTTGCCGAAGAGGCCTTGCTTGAGCCAGAAGCTCTTGGCCAGTGCACGCACTTCCAGCACCACGGAGGCGTTGTCGTCCTTGGCTTTGAAACTGTTGGACGCGTCGCGGCCCGCAATGTGGTCGTCAATCACCATCAGCCGTGTCGGGTTGCCGACCAGGCTGGGGCGGCAGGCCAGCAAGGCCTTGGTGTAGTCGTCCTGCGGGGCCTCGAAGATGCCCGATACCGGGCCCTGCTCGCGGATGATGCCGTTGCGCATCACCACCACGCGGTCGGCAATCTCGCCCACCAGCCCGATGTCGTGGCTGATGAAGAGCACGCTCATGTGGCGCTCTGTCTTGAGCTTGCCCAGCAGTTCAAGAATCTGGCGCTGTATGGTCACGTCGAGCGCCGTGGTGGGCTCGTCGGCGATCAGCAGCTTGGGTTCGCAAGACAGCGCCATGGCGATCATCACGCGCTGCTGCTGGCCACCCGACATTTCGTGTGGGTAGCTGGCCAGGCGGCGCTTGGGCTCGGGGATGCCCACCTCACCCAGCAGTTCTTCAGCCCGCTTCAGGGCGGCGGCGCGGCCGAGGCCCATGTGCTTCATGAGCGGCTCGCACAACTGCTGGCCCACGTTGAACACGGGGTTGAGCGAACTCATCGGGTCCTGGAAGACACACGCGATTTCCTTGCCGCGCAGGGCTTGCAGCTCGGGCAGGGTGCAGGTGAGCATCTCCTTGCCCTGCCACAGGATGCGGCCGCTGCGCTGGGCGTTGTCGGGCAGCAGGTTGAGCACGCTCATGGCGGTGACGCTCTTGCCCGAGCCCGACTCACCCACCAGCGCCACGGTGGTGTTTTGTGGGATGTCAAACGACACGCCCTTCACGGCTTCGGCGAGCACGCCCTTGCCCATGCGGAAGGCAACCTTGAGGTCTTGGATGGACAACAACATGCTCACTCCAGACCGCGCAGCTTGGGGTCGAGCGCATCACGCAGCGCGTCGGCCATGAGTGAAAACGCGGTCACGAACACCGCCATGAAGAGCGTGGCTGCCGCCAGCTGCCACCAGTGGCCCAGGATCAGCTCGCTCTGCGCTTCGGCCAGCATGGTGCCCCAGCTGACCTGGTCCACCCGCACGCCCAGGCCCAGGTAGCTCAGGATCACCTCGGCCTTGATGAAGCCCACCGTCAGCAAGCCCATGCGCACCAGCACCACATGGCTCACGTTGGGCAGGATGTGCCTGAACATGCGGCTCAGCTTGCTGGCGCCAATCGCCTCAGCGCTGCGCACGTATTCGCGGCTGCTGTGTTTGATGAATTCGGCGCGCACCTGGCGGTACATGCCGGTCCAGCCGGTGAGCGCCAGGATGATGACCACGCTTTCCACACCGCGCCCCACCACCGCCGCAAAGGCAAAGATGAGCAGGATGTTGGGGATGGACTCGAACACGTTGTAGACCCATTCCAGCAGGTCACCCACCTTGCCGCCAAAGAAGCCACCAAAGGCGCCCAGCAGCACGCCGATGGTGGTGGCCACCAGGGCCGCCATCACACCCACGAAGACGCTGATCTCGGTGCCCTTGACGGCTTTTTGCAGCACGTCGCGGCCCAGGCGGTCGCCACCAAAGGGCAGCGTCAGCGACTTCACGGTTTCTGTGGTCTTGAACTTCTCTGCGCGCTCGGCCCATTCCTTGTAGCGCGGTGCCAGCGGGTCCACGGCCGACAGGTCCACGTTGGGGCCCTTGGGGGTTTCAATGGCGCCAGCGGCTTGGGGTGCGGCCGGGCCCATGAAGCCCGGCGGTGCGTTGGGCACACCGGCCTCGGTTTGCCACTGCCTGGCCACCAGGCCCAGGCCGGACGCGATGATGAGCGCGATGAAGGCCAGCACGATGACGAGCGACACCAGCCCCACGCGGTCGGCCTTGAAGCGGCGCCAGGCGGCGTGCCACACGCCTTCGCTCTTTTGC
>CAZUKT010000013.1:0-24023 GCA_964620975.1 uncultured Rubrivivax sp.
TCACACGCTCGACCTCGTGTTCGCGGCCGATGAGGGGGTCAATCTTGCCTTGCAGCGCAAGCTGGTTCAGGTTCTGGGTGAACTGCTCCAGGGGCGAGCCCTTGGCGTCGCCGCCCTCGTCCTTCTCGCCCTCGGAGCCGGTGTTTTCACTGCTCTTGGCGGGCTCGGGCGGGTCACTCTTCTTGATGCCGTGGGCGATGAAGTTGACCACGTCCAGCCGAGTCACGCCTTGCTGGTGCAGGTAGTAGACGGCATGCGAGTCCTTCTCGCCGAAGATGGCCACCAGCACGTTGGCGCCGGTCACCTCTTTCTTGCCGCTGCCTGTGCTCTGCACATGCATGATGGCGCGCTGTATGACACGCTGGAAACCGAGTGTGGGCTGCGTGTCCACCTCGTCATTGCCACCCACCGTGGGCGTGTTTTCCTTGATGAAGGTGGCCAGGCTCTTGCGCAGATCTTCAATGTTGGCTGCGCAGGCGCGCAGCACTTCGGCGGCCGACGGGTTGTCAAGCAAGGCCATGAGCAAATGCTCGACCGTGATGAACTCGTGGCGCTGCTGGCGCGCCTCGACAAACGCCATGTGCAGGCTGACTTCAAGCTCTTGCGCGATCATGCGGCCTCCATAATGCATTGAAGCGGGTGCCCCTCGCGGCGCGCCGCCGTGAGCACCAACTCGACTCTCGTTGCGGCAACGTCCTTGGGGTAGACGCCGCAGATGCCGCGTCCTTCGTGGTGGATCTTGAGCATGATGTGCGTGGCCGTGTCCGCATCACGCTGAAAGAACGTCTGCAAAACCATGACGACAAACTCCATCGGGGTGTAGTCGTCATTGAGCATCACGACTTGATACAGCGCCGGGGGCTTGGTGCGCGCTGCCTTGCGTTCAGCCACCACAGACCCACCGCCGTCACGGCGCGGCGCCGTCGGGGGCTTGGGGGGCAACGGTGGTGTTTCGTCGGGCATGAGCCATTCTATCGAGTTGGTTCTTTGCTGCACGGCGCAGCATTACTCAGGCAGGTGAGTTGTGACATTGCCCCGCTGCGCCCATGCTCGGCGGCTCGCCAATAGTCACTGCGTGCATTGACACCGGCCGGACGCACCCGCCACTGTTCAAGCTTTGTCGATCTGGCGCAGCGGCTATGGGCCCGTCAAATTCTTGACACCGCAGGCGGCGGCGATGGAAAATTTGTGTGTGATGTCTCAGCGGGGGGCGGCCATGGCCATCGGTACTGTCAAGTGGTTCAATGACGCAAAGGGCTTTGGCTTCATCGAGCCTCAAGCCGGCGGCGCGGATGTCTTTGCACACTTCTCTGCAGTGCAGATGGACGGTTTCAGGACGCTCAAACAAGGCAGCCAGGTGAGCTATGAACTGGCCCAAGGCCCAAAGGGTGACTTGGCGCAGAACATCAAGCCTGTGGTTGCCGAAGGCGACAACGCAGCAGATGCAGGGGTCGCGCTGGCTGAAAACGGCTGATCGGCCCGCTGAGCGCGCCGGCCGGTCAATCGCCAGCGTCGCGCAGCCCATTCAATGGCGGCTGGCCCGACGGGCGCAGCCCGCCGGTGATTCAAGCCACGGTGACGTCGACCTTGATGGTCGCGTCGCCAGCCCTGCCTTTGACACGAATGGTGACGCCGCTCCACCGGCCGTCGGGAAGGCGCGTGCCAGGCTTGGTGCCCTTGCCAAGCGTCCTCTTGTTGCCGTGGGGGTAAAGATCGCCCGTGTCACCTGGGTTGCCAGAGCCGAAGATTCCAGCAAGGTCACGCTTGCCGTCTGCCTGCAGCAACTCAATGGCCAGGCTGTTTTCGTCATTCACGTCCTCGATGGACTCATCCACCATGTAAACGGCCACACCTTCGTCAGGAAGAAAGCTGTCTTGAAACTGGCGCCGACGGTATTCGACAACGATGTACTGCTTGTCCGTCATGGCAGACTTGTTCTGGATCACGATGCAACTGCCACCCTCGGCTGCGGGGGCGAGGGCGAGTCCCGCCGTGGTCTTGGTGACCAGTGTGGGCGCGATCCAACCCTGGAACATGCGCAACATGGCGTTGGGCAATGTGGGCGTGGCGCCGCTGTTGCCCCAGGAGCCTGCCGCCATCAGGCAATAACTGCCCAGGCCGTTGCTGGTCATGTTCTCGCTCTCGCCGGTGTCGTAGTAGTCGGCCCAGCGCGCGGCAAGATGCCCCCACTCATGCGCACAGACGCCCACCTTGCAGTCTTCGGGCACGGTCAGGTAGGTGCTGACCTTCAGGCCCGGAGCGACCTGCACGCCGCCAGGGACAACCCACTTGTGGCTCCAGATATCGCCACGCTCACCGCTTTCTTCGGCGCCACTGCCGGCGTGCACGACAAAGAGCGCGGTGACCACCTTTTCACCCAGGGCGTCGAATGGCTTGAAGTCGATACCCGCGCCCAGTGCCGCCAACACGGCGTCGCGTGCCAGCCCCTGCGCGTTGCGCGGGAAGGTGTTGGTCATGCCCGAGTCGTTATTGGCGTAGTACGACAGGGGCTGCGGCATGCGAAACCACCCGTGCACGGCGCCCTGAACGTCAATGCCGGCATTTGCCTTGAAGCCGCTGATGCGCCGGTAGTAGTCGCGCATGGACCCCGTGGCGAACTGCGCGCCCAGCCCGAAGAGCATGTGATCAAAGTGCGTGGGCGAATTTTCCACGGCGTGCGGCCGGTCCGGAAAGTCCACCAGCAGCACGATGGTGCGCACCACACCCTTGAGCTTCTTGGTCGGCCGGCTGATAAGCGCGGCCCGGGTGCGGGGTGCGGTGTCCAGCCGCGCATCGTCCAAACCAAAGGCGCTTTGGCCCCGGCGTGAGGAGACCCAGTAGTCAAACCACTGCTTGAAGGTGGTGTTGGGTGGCAGTCGCTTTTCTGCCATCAGGTCGGTCCAGCGCTGCAGCAGCTTGGCCATGAGCCCCGGCGACGGTGGCACGGCGCAGCGCTCGCGCTTGCATTCGGGATGGGGCATGGGACTCAGGCGCTTGTACATGGCGACACCTCCAGTTGAAGAGCCCATGCAGTGTTGGCGGCAGTGCCGACACATGTCAATCCACCTTTTGATGAGTGACCCGGCGCTCACGCTGCACCCAGGCCCACTGACAAGGTCAAAGAAGACGCTCCCGCGCGCAGCAGGGCGGCCTGCTACAGCGGCGTCAGGACTTGGACTTCGCCCAGCGCCCTCAGGGCCTCGACTTCGCGGTCTATCGCGGCCTTGCCGCGGGTGTCCAGCAGATAGCCGCGGATGCGCTCACGCGCGTCCTTCAGCGGAATTGAAGTGGCGGCGACACGCTCTTCGAGCTTGAGGATGTACAGGCCGGTGTCGGCTTCCGTCACCTCGGAGATCTCGCCCACCGCCAGCGCGAAGGCGGCGTTGTCGAAGTGCCCCGGGTGCTCGCCACGCACCACCGCATCAAGCTCACCACCCCACTGCCGCGTGGCGTGGTCGGAGTGTGCGCGCGCCAGTGCCTCGAAACTCTCGCCGGCACGCGCGCGGGCCAGCAGGGCGTCGAGCTTGCGGCGCGCCAACGCACGCTGCTCACCCGTGGCCCCGGCAGGCACGGCGACCAGGATCTGGCGCAACTTGAGCTGTTCGCCGCGCTTGAACAGGCGCGGGTTGATTTCGTAGAAGTCCTCGATGTCCTGGTCGGTGATCTTCACGTCACGCTCGACGATGCGTTGCGCCACGCGTTCGCCCGACAGCAGCTTGCGCGTGTGCGCGCGGTAGCTCGCTTCGTCGAACCCGGTCTGTTCAAGCCGGCGGACAAAGACCTCGGCGTTGCGAAAGCGGCTGCGCACGGCGGCAACGGCGCGGTCGACCTCTTCTTCGGTGACCGTCAGACCGTCGTCCTTGGCCCGTTGCCACAGCAGTTCAATGCGGATCAGGTTGTCCAGCGCCTCGCGCTTGATGCTCTTGGCCTTGGACGGGTCCTGCATTCGGGCCACCTGCAGCCGGCGTTCGCGCAGCAGTTCTTCATACTGCCGGTCGAGCAGGTCGTGGGAGATGGGCGCGCCGTTGACGCGCGCCGCCAGCACCATCTGCGCCAAGGCGGCGCCGTCCCAGGTCAATGCCAGCGCCAGCACCGCTGCAATGCGCAGAAGCCTGGGCAAGGGAGAACTCGGACTCATGCAGGAAGCCTCTTCATGGCAACAGGTAACCGCCCAGCGGGCGCAGGCCCTTGCTGTCGAGATCGACGCTGACCAGGTAGCCGCCCAGCGCTCCGATGCGACGGTCGGCGTTGTAGCTCAGCGGCGGCAGCAGGCCGGTCTCCAGGCTCTGCACCGTTTCAAGCGTGGCCACCAGCTTGCGGCGCGACAGGTCGCGGCCGGTGCGCTTGAGGCCTTCCACCAGCAGCAGGCCGGCGGCGTAGGCGCTGAGCTGCGCCGGCTGGAAGGCGCGCGAGGCGCCCTGGCCCCGGCCCTGCATCAGCGCCGCGTACTCGCGCATCGCATCGCCGCGCTGGTTGTCCGGCGACGTCGGGTACGCCAGCGTCACGCGGCCGCGCAGCGACAGGGGCAGCGCGACGATGTCGCGCGTGACCAGCGGCCCGGGCAGCAACAGCTGCGGCGACCAGCCAATCTGCGAAGCCTCAGCGGCCAGCGCTGCAATATCGCCGCCGCCGCCCAGCACCAGCACGGCGGCGACTTCGCGCTGCTTGAGTATTGCCGCCAGTGCGCCGTGCGCGGTGCCGCGCGGCAGGAAGGGCATCGCCAGCGGCACACGCCAGCCGGCCTTGAGCAGGCTGTCTTCGAGCGCCTGCGCCGTGGCACGGCCGTCGGCCGTATCGGGGTGCCACAGCAGGATCGGCTGTTGCGCCAGCTGCAACTGGCGCTGCGCATGGCGCGCCAGCACCTGCGCCAGCTCGGTCACCCCGGGCAGCAGGTGGAAAACGTTGGGGTTGGAGGCGCGGGCATCTTCCGGGTGCAGCGTCAGCGGGCCGATCACCGGCACCTGCGCTGCGCTTGCGGCGTCGGACAAGGCATGCTCGATGCCCACAGATACCGGAGCCAGCACCGCAAACACGCTGCCATCGACAAGCAGCGCGCGCGTTGCCGCAGCGGCCTGTGCCGGGTCCTCGGGCAGGGCCTGCACCACCAGTTCCAGGCGTCGTCCGTGGATGCCGCCGCGCTCGTTGAGGGCCGCGAAGTACGAGGTCCACAACGTGCGCAGCGCCTGCCCAAGCGGCTGCAGGCGGCCCGTCGTCGGCAACAGCGTGCCGATGCGGATCGACTCGCTGCCCAGCCCGGCGTCGAGATCGGATTCGAGCCTCTTCATATAGGCCGCCAGAGCCGCAAAGTCCTTGGCCGACATCGAATAGCGCGGCATCGCGCCTTCCAGCGGGTTGCCATCGGGGTCGACGCCTTCGAATATCGAGCGGCGCAGCGAGTCGTCGTCGAAGGCACGGTGCCGACGTCCGCTGTCGTGGTGGTGCCCATAGGGCTTGGTCAGTTCCGACCACTGGATGTTGGACGGCACCACGCCGCCCTCGGGGCGGCCGCGCCCGTCCTCGCCGTGGCAGTTGCCACAGGCCACGGCAGCGCCGCTGATTTCGAGCCCGCCCATGCCGATGCGGCCGACGATCTTGGCGCCCGTGGGGCTTTCGCCGGCGGTGTAGATGAGTTTGCCGGCCTGTTCCTGTGCGCTCAGCCCTGCGGCACCGACGCTGGCAGCGAACAGCGCCGCCAACAACGCTGTGCCGGCGCGTCCGAGCAGCGTGCCCACGGCGCCGGCCCAGCCAGGGTGGCGCAGGCCCGCTGGCAAATCGTGCCGAACTGCGGGGGCATGCACGGCAGGCCGCTCAGTGCCGTGCCGCCGGCACCTCGGCCGCTAACGGAACCTCGACCAGCCCCGGTTCGCCGATCAGGGCGTTCAGGCGTTGGACAATGGCCACGGGCGACGCGTCAGGCCGGATCTTGCTCCAGCGCTTGGCCGCCACGTTGCCGGCGATCAGCTGCGTCGAGTGCGCCTCCACCTGCTCGGAATACATGCCCAGCTTCTTGAGGATGTGGTCCAGGTTGGTCTTGCTGCCGGTGAGCCAGGTCCAGCCCTCGACGTCGGCGCCCTGCTTGATCGCAAACTGCTTCATCGCCGCCGGCGAATCGCGCTTGGGGTCCGAACTCAGCGTGATGAAGTGGACCTGCTTGCCAAAGGTGTCGGGCAGCCGCCGGCGCACTTCGTTGAGCACCTGGGTGATCAGCGGGCAGGCGTCGCCGCAATTGGTGTAGACCACGTTGATCACCACCGTGCGGCCCTTGAGCACGTCGGAGTAGAAGCGCACCTTGCGCCCGTCCTGCGTCAGCAGTTCCAGGTCGGTGAAATAAGTCTGCGCGTCGCGCGTACCGCCCTTGGCGTCGGGTGCGGCCAGGGGCGCGGTGGCGGGTCCAGCGGCGGGCTTGTGCTTCTCGGTGTGGGCGGTGGCTGCCGTGGCGCACAGCAGCGCAGCCAGCGCGGCCGCGGTCATCGTCATGGATTTCATCGTCTACTCCTTCGTCATCCTGCCGTGCCGTTCTTGGCACGCGCTGCCGTCAGTTCGTTCACCGCAGCCACCAGTTGGTCTGGCGTGGGAAAGCCGAAGAAGCGCAGCCATTTGCCGGACTTGGCGTCGCCCACCACGATCAGCGCCGGGTGCTCGGCGAAGTTGGCCGTGTAGGCGCCAAAAACCTTGAGCACTTCGTCGACCTGCGGCTTGGGGCCGGTGAGCCATGTCCAGCCAGTGCCCGACCCCATCTTTGCGCCGAACTCCTTCATGCGTTTGGGCGTGTCGCGCACCGGGTCGACGGTCAGCGTGACCAGCGCCACGTCGCGCCCCATGCGCGCACCCAGTTTGTCCTGCACTTGGGCCATCACCGCCGAGACCACCGGGCACACCGTGGTGCAGGTGGTGTAGACAAAGCCGACAATCGCAATGCGCTCGCCCAGGGCATCGCTCCTGAACTTCAGCGTTCGGCCCTCCTGGTCGAGCAGCGGTGTATCGGTCAGCTTGAAGGTCGCGCGCTGGGGGGCCACCGGCTTGACATCGCCCTTGGCGTGCTGGGTGTGGTGGTCGTGCTGCGCGGCCTGCGGCTTGACATCGCCCTTGCCGTGCTGGCCGTGGTGGTCATGCTGCGCGGCCGCCGGCGTTGCCGCCAGCACCGTGGCCAGTGTCGACAGCGCCGACAGCAGCCAATCGCGACGGCACTCGCCGCGGGGGCAGATCGAGTCTTGCATGGTCATGCTCCTTTGGTTCAACGTGTCGCCAGGGCCGACTTGGGGTCGGACTTGGACATCGCCTGCAGCGAATAGAAGGGCAGTCGCTCGTAGCCGATCTTCTTGGACGGCACACCCACGTGCACATACCAGGCGCCGGCGTCGGCCAATGCCACGCGTGCCTCGTAAACACCCTCGCCGATCTCGACCACCGGCACCTCGGTGCGGCTGCGCCCTGGTGCACGGAAGTACATCGCACTGACGCCGGTGATGCCGACCTTGGGCTGCCGCGTGGTGCCATCGAGCAGCTTGAAGCGCACGGCAGCGGTCTCGCCGACCTTGAACTGGCGCTGCGTGGTCTGGTACTCGACATCGAACTCGTTCACCGTCTTGGCCAGCGTCGGGTTCTCCTGGGCCTGCGCGCTGAAGCAATGCAGCACCTGGGGTGACTGCAACATGAACGCGACGTCGTAGGTGCCGGCCACGGGGATGCGCACGCGCCCCTCGTATACGCCGGGTTCCACTTCCTTCATGCTGCGGTCGACCACCGTCACCGCGCGCGGGCTGGAGCCGTAGACGCGGTAGTTGCTGGACGGGGCGTTCATGCCTTCCATGTAGTAGTAGGTCGAACCGTCGGCCGGGTTGACGACGAAGATCGTGCCCTCCCCCGCCGCGTTGGCCACCGTGTCGGCAATCACCGCCCCGGCGCCGGCGCCGGCGCCGGGGCCGGGTGCCGCGGCACCGGCGGCAAAGCTCTGCACCACCGGCTGCTTGCCCTTGCCCAGCGAGGCCAGCGTGATCATGCGCACTTGTTCCGAGTGCATCGAGCGCACGTAGGCGAAGGTCCTGCTGAACATCAGCTGGAATGGCTGGCCGGGCACGTCCACGTCCTGCACGGCCTCGTTGGTCGACACGTCGATCACGTGCACCAGGTCCTCGCGCGGATTGAGCAGCAGCGCGAAGCGCCCGTCGGGGCTGACGCGCATCGGGCCCAGGCCGGGCTTGAGCGCGATGCGCTTGACGATCTCGAGCTTCTGGCCGTCGATCACCGTCACGCTGCCGTCCTTGCCGTCGGCCACGTAGACCGATTGCGACAGCGCCGAGTACGCCACCGAGATCGGCTGCGTGCCGGTGGCCAGCGTCTTGCGTACCTGGCGCGTCTGCACATCGATCACCGTCAGCGTACCGGCGATGCGGTTGCTCACGAAGGCCAGACGGCTATCGGCCGAGAAGGCGATCTCGTGGTGGCCGGCGCCGGTGGCGATGAAGCCGACGTTTTTGCGCGTCTCGGTATCGATCACCGTGACCCCGCTGCCGGCGGGATCGTTGGGGTTGTTGCCCACCCACAGGTAGCGACCGTCGGGTTGCAGCGCCACGCGCACCGGCGTCTTGCCGGCATCGATGTTGTCGACGACCTTGAAGCCGTCCGTGTCGATCACCGCCACCTGGTTGACGCGCGGCATCGACACGTAAAGGCGCCGTTCGCGGTCGGACGTGACCCAGTCGGCACCCGGCCCCTTGAGCATCACGCTGGCGAAGGTGCTGGTGGCACCGGCCATCGACACCACCGGGTCGACGACCGAGATCGTCGAATCGTTGTTCATGAGTACGACGAAGTAGCTGTTGAGGTCGACCATCGGGCGGATGCCGACCACGCCCTTGAGGTACAGCGACACCTTGTCCTTGCAGCTCTTCTGCTCGGCCCCGCGGCCCTGGATGATCTGCGCCATGTCCAGCCATGCGCCCGGCGTGGTGGTGCGCAGCGCCTGGCCACTGGTTTCATCGGTGAGGCGGAATCGCACATCGGCGAACTCGCCCTCGGTGAGGGACTTGGCGCGGCCTGCAGGCGTGACTGAAAAGTCGACCACCACACCGTTGCGCACCAGCCGATCGGTGACCGCGGCGGCCCGGGCGGGGGAGGCGCTCGGCGCGGGGACGGCTGCTGCCTCGGGCGCGGCGGCCGCGTAGCCGGCGGCAGCCGTCTGGGCGGCAAGCGCCAGGGGTGCCAACGCACCGGCGGCCAAAACCAGCACCGCGAGTGCTGGACCGCGGAAGGACTTCATCTGATGCACCTCTCATCGTTCAGGAAAGCCAGCAGCCTGCGGCGCCGGGGGTTCCGGGTCTTCTCTCGGGCGGCCCGTGCCGCACCGAGGTGCCCGTGGTATTCGGCCCATTGGGGCGGCCGATGTTCGTTTGGACTCTTTCCGCGCCGTACCCGTTGAAAAGGACCCGGGTGCGGCCTGGAAAAAGCAGGCGGGCGATGAGAGGTGAGGCACGCCCCCGCCCGAAAAAAGTGGGCGGTCACGGGTTGCCCCGCGACCGCCGACTGACCCTTTTTACTTCACGCGAATGATGCTCCACACACCATCGGCATTTCCGAACGACCCCTTGTCATGCGCAAGGTAGTCGCCCGGGATGGCGTTTTCGCCACCCGCCTTGGGCAGGACGATGTCGTAGTGGTTGTAAGCACTCCAGCTCTCGCGCCCGGCCTCGTAGAAGCCGATCGGGTTGTTGCCGATCGCCCGTGAGCCCACGCTCGTCATCAGGCAGGCACCGAGCAGGCCGTTACGCGACTCACCCGGGCAGATATACGGATCACGCTGCCACAGGTGACCGTTCAGTTCGAACACCGAACCACGCTTGGTGCCATGCGCTGCCGTGAGCCGCAAGCGCGTCGGTTGACCCGGCGCGGCGACCATCACCGGGGTCTCCGGGTCGCCCGTGCAGACCTTGTTGGCATCGCAAGTCACCGTCGGTGTCAGCAGGGTGTTGCTGAACGCCTGGTGCGAGTTGGGGATCGCACCATAGGTGCCCGGCTGGCCGGCGTTGCCGAACGGCGTCTGCGGGAGCAGGCCGAAGCGGAACCACAGCGGCTCGACACCGTAGTTGAGTGCATGGTTACCGGCGTTCGCACTGTCTTCGGCAATGCCCGCACCCAGCAGGTTCATGTGCTCGACCGGGTGACCGTCCTTGTAATAGTGCGACATGGCCTTGGTCATGACCAGCGAGAAGTCACGGAACGTCGTACCGCCAGCGGTGACGGTGGCCTGCGCCCGCGTGCCGCGCGTGCCGACTCCGTCCTGACGGTCAGCCACCAGCGTCGTCTCGGTCCAGGTCGCCCCGGCCGGTTCGATGACCAGGGACCCCACCATCGACTTGGCCGGCTGCTTGATCTTGTCCGCCGGCGAAAGCGTAGAGCCGCCGAACTCGATCGGGGTACCCACCAGCGTGACCAGGCCGCCAGACGGCTGCCCACCGATGTCACCCGCGTACCAGGTGTAAGTCGTGGTGCCACCCGGCGCAGCCATCTGGCCGCCCGTACGGTTGCGACCGACCGCCATGCCGTCGTGCCGTGTCGGGTCAAACGCCACCAGCTGCGGGTGCAGACCGGCGTAGGTCGACGGACGGATCAGGTTGTTGTTGAAGGTGGTCGATCCTTGGGCATGGAAGCGGTCACGCTTGACGATGCCTTCCAGGTTGGTAAACGTTGCCAAGTCCGGCATCAGCGAAGTGCTGAGCGGGCTCATCGGTGCTCCCGATGCATCGAGGCCGTTGATGCCCTCGACGTTGATCGCCGCACCCGAACCGTCCTGCGCGTTGACCACCGAGGTATCGGCAATCAGGGCAGACGTATCCCAGGCACCGCCGAAGCCGCCAAACCCACCCCCGGCCGCAGCCAGCCTGACCACCGGCAGCTTGTTGCGCAGTGTCACCGTGATGCAGTCGCCCGGCAGGGCGCGCAGCACCAGAGGTTCGACCGGCGCGCTGGCCAGCAGCTTGCCATTGGCATCGAGGTCGGACGTGCGAACGTACATGATGGCCGTCGGGTCGTGCAGCGGGCCCTGGCGGGTCGTCTGCGTCGGCACACCGGTCACGATGTCCTTGGCAATGCCGGCAACGGTCGTGTTGCGGCGGTTGTAGATCAGCGTGCCGCCGGCGGCGTTGAGGGGCCCACCTGCGTGCATGGTGCCCACCGGGCCGGCCGGCGTGACCGTCACGCCCAGGGCGTTGGTCAGCACGTTGTTGGCCAGCACGGCACTCACGTCGTACGCACGGGGCGTCGCACCCACCGGGCACACACCGTTCCACTGCGCACCGTTGGCCACGCGCGCCGGACCGCTGAGCGTTCCGGGCAGCTTGACCAGGTCGGCACGATCGTTCTCATAGGACCGGATCAGGCCCCAGGCGCCGTTCCACCAGCCGTCGTTGGATGTGTTGGTGGCGTAGGCGTAGTCGATGAAGTTGCCGCGGTTGTTGTCCACCGGCAGCACCGGAGTGGACAGCGTGAACTGCTCGCTGATGCCACCGGGCTGGGCGTTGCGCCAGCCGGAGTTCTTGGCCATGCCATGGCCAGAGCCGGCTTGCAGCCACTTCAGGCCGTGGATCGTCGAGCTGTGCTCTTCTTCGTGACCACCGGCCTGGATCTTCACCCGGACCAGGTCGCCAGCGTAGACCCGTGCGGTCGGCGTGTAGGGATCGCCACCGTCCAGGGAACCGACGTTGATGTGCGGCGTGAAGCGGGTGCCGAAGATCACGGTATTGCCACTGGGCATCTCGTTCATGCGCGAGATCGCACGGTCACGACGCGACTGCATCGCGAAGGCGAGGTCGCCACGGCTGCCTTCAGCCTGCATGCCGGGCTTGCCATCGGGACCGATCTTGCGCGGGTCGTAGACACGCAGCGCAATCGGCTCCTGGCGGTAGTTCACCACCAGCATGCCAGGGTCCTGCACGTCGATCGCCTGCGGGCAGGGACGCGTCGGGCAGTAGTCGTTGCCGGTACCGATCGTGCTCGCCACTTCGAGATACAGATCCGGGAAGGTCGGGCTCAGCTCCTCGCGGGCCGGCGGGTTGATCGCGAAGCGGAACGCGTTGCCTGCGGTGCCGTCCCATTGCGGGTTACCCAGGTTCTGCACCGAGGGCGGCAAGCCGGCACCGTGCGAATTGAACGGCATGCCCTGCTGGTCGGCGCCGACGTAGACACCGGCCTCGTAGGCGTGCTGGAAGTCGCTGTACTCGAAGTAGAACTCGCGGAACGGCATCTGGCAGTCCACGCCCGTCTTCTGGGTGGCGGACGTGCACACCTGCGCCTTGACGGTGTTGCTGGCGTACGGCCCGGTCTGGGCCTGCGGCCGGATCTGCGCTTGCCAGCTCGTCGGGCCACCGTCGCTGAACGTGCTTCCGTCCAGGCGGGTGTCGGTACGTGCCGGTACGCCGGTCAAGGGGTCATAACCCAGTTGCTGGCCGGTTTCGTTGTGCGCCCAGCGTGAACCGGCCGGTTGGGTCAGCACCGTGGCGTACAGACCCACTTGCTGGTGCGTCGACGGACCGTAGTGGTCGTGCGTGAAGATGATACCCAGGCCGCGGTCGACACCGTCGGTGTTGACCAGGGGGTCGGAGAACCAGCGCTGGATCGTCGTGCGTGCGCCCTTCCACTCTTCGGGGAACTTGCCGCCGAGTTGGCCAGCAACCTTGCCCCAGTACGGGTGCTCCTTGGCCACCGGGCAGCTACCGGTACCGTCACGGGGATCGCCCGCGTCTGCACCGACGCAATGGTTGAAGTGACGGATGGCGTGGATGCGCTCGCGCACGGTGGCCGGGCTGATCGTGCCGTCTTCATAGTTCCAGCCGTTGGCTGCACCGTCGGTCGTGGTCAGGTCCCACTTCGGCAGGTGGATGTGCTGGGCAATGATGTCGGGCGGCGTGCGCACCTGGTAGTCGTCGATCTCGTAATACGCCGGCACCAGGTTGCTGTGGTGGAACAAGGTGCAGTCGAAGGTGTTCATGCGCATGACCAGGGGCTCGGGAGCCTTGGCCTTGGTGATGATGTCCTGCACGTCCTGCCACAGCGCAACGATGCGCTGCTGCGGGTAGTGGTAGCCCACCTTGTTGAGCACCGCGTCGAACTGAATGTTGGTGCCCTTGTAGATGCGCGGGTTGTCGGAGTTGAAGAAGCTCGCGCCGCGGGTGTTCAACGACGCCTGCGTGGAACTGGCGAGTTCACCCGAGAAGAAGCGACCCACGACACCGGCCTTGAGCGGGTTGCCCGCATCGTCGCCGCAGGGGTTGTGGTACGGCGCACCCACCACCGGCAGGGAGCCGTTGACGATGAAGCCACCGGTCGTGCCGCGCACGGTATCGGCCTTGCAAGCTGCAGTGGTGCCGTCGGGCTTGAAGGTCGGGATGCAACGCTGCGAGTGGAAGGCCATCGCGACCTTCTCGAGGTCGGTGCCCTCTTCGGGATAGTAGACAACGTCAGACGTGACGAGCTCTTTCGAGAAGTCGAGTCGCGTGGTCACGGTGACCGCCGTACCGCCAGCGGCCAGGCCCTTGAGCGCATGCCGGGGCAGGCCGCCGTCGAAACCGTCAGCCTGGGCCGGGTTGATGTCCGCCCACAGGGCATTGCCGGAGTTCTTCAGCGCGGTGGCTTGGGCCTGCGACAGCATGTCGAGCTGCGGGGTCGGCGGGCGCTGACCGACGATATCTTCCATGCCCGCCACCCAGAACGGGAAGCCGGGGTTGATATTGCGGTCGATCACCTTGGCCAGCGAGCCCACCGGCTTGGCCGGGTTGGTGACCGCCATCAGCGGGTTGACCTTGGTCGTCACGCGACCGGGCATCACCGGCATCGGCTTGCCAGGCAGCGGCACCAGCGCCGGGATCGGCGTGCCGGCGACGATTTCGCTGTCGGGGTAGGCGCGCGCGCCTGCCCTGGGCTTGCCTTCGGCCAGGCCCCACACCGTGGTGTGGTAGCCGCTGGCGATGGCGTAGCCCTGCGCGTCCAGCGTGGCCGGCGTTCCGGTGAGGATGGAGCCCGTCTGCAGCGTGTCATTCAGGCGCCAGTGGTACCACATGCCCTGCGCGAAGTGCGGGTAGAAGTGGCAGTGGAAGATGGCGTCGCCGGTGCTCTTGTTGCGGTTGCCCGAGCCGCCGTTGGCCATTTCATAGGTGTAGCCGGTGCCGGGGCCGATGCCTTGCGCATCGAGGTAGTTGGAGTTGTCGTCGTTCGGGTTGTACAGCCACTGGTGGTTGTGCAGGTGAAAGACGTGCTGTTCCTTGCCGATGTGCGTGTTGCGGAATTTGACGAAGTCACCGGTATAGCTGTGGTGAACGTTCGACGGGTCTTCGGCGCCGATCACGTAGTTGGCCTTGGGGCCCTGCGTGCCGGGCGGCGGTACTTGGCCGGGCAGCAGGTTCTCCAGGCCGAGGTTGGCCGGAACGTCGACTGTCAGCGCCGGGTCACCGACGGTGAACGAGGTCAGGAAGAACTCTTCGTAGGCGCAGCTCAGGCAGTCGTGCATGGGGCCGACGCCGACACGGTTGGCGATGATCTCGCTGCCGATGCCGCCGGACCCGTAATTGATCATGAAGCCGTCCTTGACGCCTTCGAGCACGTAGCGGAACACCGGGTCCTGCTTGTAAAAGCCCGGGAAGGCCTGCGCCGACCCTGGTTCATCGTGCCAGACCGATGCGAAGTCGCGGAACGGCTCGAGCCGGTTCGGCAACGACGGCACGCGCTTGCCCTTGCTCTCCAGCGGATAGGTGCTGGCCGGGAAGCTGCCGTCCTTGTTCGGGCCGGCCACGATGGCGTTGATTTCGGCGTGCACGATCTCGCATGCGGTCTGCGTCGTGCAGGGCACGCCCACCGAGGCCTGCATGGTGTTGAGAATCGGCAGCCGGGCCTTGCCCTCGGTGGTCCAAGGTGCGGCGTTCGGATAGAGGGACTCGTAGTTGGTGATCTTGGGCTGGCCCATCGTCGTCTTCTCGGTGGCGTCGATGACGCCGTTGCGATTGACGTCGGCAACCAGCCGCAGTTCTTCTTCGTGCACCTGGCTGCGGTAGATCTTGGCGCCGGCAGGCTCGACGATCACCTGGCCAAACAGGCCATTGGCCGAGTTGCCCTGGTTGGCGTCACTGCCGATCGTGCCGCTGCCGCTGACGAGGAAGACACCTTCCTTCTGCGCCCACAGCCGGTAGGTCCGGGTGCCACCCGCCGGCGTCGTGAAGGCGTCAGTGGTGTTGGCGCCGACCCAGCTACCGTCGCTGTTGATGCTGTCGACCAACTGCATGCCGCTGGCGTGGAAACTCACCGCCCGGTCGGCGATCTGCTCGTCGATCTGGCCGTTGAAGATCTGTCCCGAGGGCGTGACCAGATTGGGCGGAATGCTGCGCGGATTCGGAGTGACATGCAGCGCATTCGTGAGGTTGACGGTCAGGCAGTCGCCCACCCGCACACGAAGCACGAGCGGCCGGTGGCGCTTGTCGGGGCGCAGGTCGAGGTCGCCTGTCAGCGAGCCGCCCGCGGTGAGCGGCAGCTTGCTTTGCACGTTGATGACGTCACGCTTGAGCGCGTACATCATGCCGTTGACGTTGCCCGCGCCGAGGCGGTTGTACATCAACGGCTTGTCGAACGCGACCACGTTGGCCGTGATCGTGCGTGTGCACGATATCGCTGCCTGCGCAGAGCCACTGGCCAGCAGCGTCAAGCCGACAGCCAGTAGCGACGCGCCGACTGCGGTTTGCCGAATGCGGTCCATCGCCGCATCCGACCACCCTCGCCCAATGTCTATCGCCTCACTCATTTCATGCCCCCGCCCGGTTGGTGGATCAAAAACTCGGTGCCGGAGAACCTGGCCGCAGCGTGGCGCTGACAGCGCTTGCGCTGCCCGGGCCTGCGCCCGGCACAACGCCCGCGCCACGCACCCTTTCGGTTGCGCTGCCACGAACTGCCTTGTTCTCCTTCTGGTGTCCCTCTGGTCCGACCCGCCGCGCTGCGCAGCCAATGGCCGCTTCACGCGTCGGAGCCGCCCCGGACACCTTTTGTGACGACATCGTAGGCAGGCGGTGCGGCGGCGAATATGTGACTTGTTGCCGCATGCGGCAGCTTGACGCGTGGCAATCTGTCGCACCCCCCCATCCGTCGCGGGCTGCGTGTGGGCCAGCCGCAGACGCGCCGGGTCTTTGCCGGAAATTTGCATACGAATCAAAGACTTGCGCGGCGGCGATGCGCCGGCACCAAAGCCTGCTGATCAAGGTTTGCCCGCAGTACTAGAAAGAAGTAGGGGCTTGATGCCGAACAAGTTGCAAGCGGCAGACCGTTGTGAGAATCGCTGTATTCGCCGGCGGTAAACCGTCGCACGGCCGCCACAGCGGTGCCGCAAGCTGAAACAAAAGAAACGGAGACACGCCCTTGAGCCACGCGACACAACTCGGCCCACCCTGGATCGGCAAGGGTGCGCGCCCCGACGAGAGCGGCCTGTTCAGCGGTGGCTTCAAGCAGGGCCTGCGTCTGCTCGCCTTCCTGCGGGTGTGGTCGCCGATCGCGCAAATGCTGACGCTGTTTGTCGTCACCGGGCAGTACGGCGTGCATGTGCCTATCGAACCGGTCGCGGCGCTGCTGGTAGCCGAAGTCATGGTCGCGGTGGCCACCTTGATCTACCTGCGGCAGGCACGCCATATCACCGCACTCGAACTGATGCTGCAGGCGCATCTGGACATCCTGATGTTCGCCGCCATGCTCTACCTGACAGGGGGTGCCACCAATCCGTTCGCGCCGCTGTTTGTGCTGCCGATGGCGGTGGTGGCTTCGACACTGGGTACGCGCCACGTCTGGATCACGGTGGGCTCGACCATGGCCGCCTACGTGTTCCTGCGTTACGTCCACGTGCCGATGTACCACCCAGCGGGCGAGACCCAGGTGCACGAGCTGCACGAAAACGGAATGGTCATCAACTACATGTTCACCGCTGTGTTGCTGGCGGTCTTTTGCAGCTACATGCGCAGCGCGCTGAGCAGCCACGAACGCCTGCTGGCCGACGCCCGTGCCACGCAGATGCGCAATGAGTCCGTGCTGGCCATTGGCGCGCTGGCTGCCGGCTATGCACACGAACTCAGTTCGCCGTCGTGGTGTCCGAGTTGCAGCGCGAGCGTGTCGCCGACCAGACGCTGCAACAGGATCTGCGCCTGCTCAACGAACAGGTCAGCGCCTGCAAGCGCATCGTTTCCAACCTGGCCATCTCGGGTGGCCGCCGCCGCGCCGAATCAGCCGCCGCTATCGGCGCCGACCATTTCATCGAATCGATCGTCGAGCAGGTTCGGGCACTGCACCCGGGCGCCACGATCACCGCGTCGCTCGATCGGGGCACTGCGGCGCCGCAGATCGTGGCCGAAGAGACCCTGAGGCAGGCCATCACCAACCTGGTCACCAACGGCGCCCATGCGTCACCCTGCGACGTCCATGTGAGCGCCAGCTGGACCGCAGACCACTTGCACGTCACGGTTCGCGACCGGGGCCCCGGCTTCAGCACCGAGGTGCTGGACCGGCTGGGCCACCCGATGGAGTCCACCCGGCAGGACAGCGGTGGCCTCGGCCTGGGCCTCGTGCTCAGCGTGGTGACCCTGGAACTCCTGGGCGGACGCCTCGAACTGAGCAACCCGCCAGGGGGAGGCGCGCTGGCAGAAATCCATGTGCCCTTGCATTCGATCCTGCTGCACAACTAACTCACAGCCAGCCATGAATGACACGCCCAACAGCCGCCCCAGCCTGCTGCTGGCCGACGACGACCGCACGTTCTGCCAGGTGCTGGCAAAGGCACTCGAGGCCCGCGGCTTTGCGGTCGAGACCGCACACGACGGGAAGTCGGCGCTGCGCCTGATTGACGAGATGGCGCCGGAATACGCCGTCTTCGACCTGCGGCTGCCCGACATGTCGGGCTTGAAGCTGGTCGAGAGGCTGAAGGCTGTCGACGCCCACACCAACATCGTCTGCCTGACCGGTTACGGCAGCATCGCCACGGCGATCGAAGCGATCAAGCTCGGTGCCACCCACTACCTGACGAAGCCGGCCAACGCCGACCAGGTCGTGGAGGCTTTCGGGCACAAGGAGCCAAACCCCGCTATCGACACGGCCGATCACCACTTGTCGGTGGGGCGGCTGGAGTGGGAGCACATCCAGGGCGTCCTGACGCAGCACGACGGCAATATCTCGGCAACCTCGCGCGCGCTCAACATGCACCGGCGCACGCTGCAGCGCAAGTTGCAAAAGAACCCGCCCCGGCCTTAGGCTGCGCCGCGCAGCGCGCGGCCGCGTCGTACAACGCCCACCCAGGAAACCATGGACAGATCGCCTCCACAACCCGATCAGCAGGCTCGGCACGACAGCGCCGTTTCGGCCCGCGCACGCCCACGGTCAGCCGGCTTCACGCTGCTCGAACTGCTGGTCGTGATGGTCATCATCGGCCTGCTCGCGAGCTACGTCGGGCCGAAGTACTTTCAGCAGATCGGCAAATCGCAGATCAAGACGGTGCGGGCCCAGATCGACGGCTTCGAGAAGGCATTTGAGCAATACCGCATCGACACCGGCCACTTCCCCAGCACCGAGCAGGGGCTGCAAGCGCTGTTCGCCAAACCCAACAACGAACCCAAGTGGAGCGGGCCCTACTTGAAGAAGGCGCCGCCGCCCGATGCCTGGGGCCAACCCTACCAGTACAAGTCTCCCGGTGAGCATGGCGAATTCGACGTCTACTCCTTGGGCAAGGACGGCCGACCCGGTGGCAGCGGCGAGGACGCTGACATCACCAACTGGTAGCCGCGCGCCGTGAAGTTCAGCGTCAAGGCCTTGCGCGGCGTCAGCGACGTCGTCCGCGTGACCGTTGAAGCCGGTGACCTGGCCGGCGCCAGGCTTGCCGCTGCCGGCCAGGGGCTGCGTGTCATCTCGATCAAGGTCAGCAACCCGGTCGCCCTGCGCTGGACACCCGCACGCACCGGGTTCGCGCTCGAGTTGTTCAGTCAGGAGCTGGTGTCGCTGCAGGACGCCGGCCTGTCTCTGGTCGAAGCCGTCGACTTGCTGGCCGAAAAGGAACAGGGCCGTGGCGCCGGTGCCGTGCTCGCCGAGCTGCGTGCCGACCTGCGTGTCGGGCTCAGCTTCTCCGATGCCCTGGCCCGCCAAGGCGGCGTGTTTCCGCCCCTGTTTGTGGCCACCGCACGCGCTGCCGAACGCACTGGCGACGTGCGTGAGGCAATCGCGCGCTTCACCGCCTACCGCGCACAACTCGACGGCGTGCGGCGCAAGGTGGTGGCCGCCTCGGTCTATCCGCTCACGCTGGCTGCCGTCGGCCTGCTGGTCACCGCTTTCATGCTTTTGTACGTGGTGCCCCGGTTCAGCCGCATCTATGAAGAAGTTGGCGGCAGCCTGCCGTGGATGACACGCTGGCTGATCGCTTGGGGCCAGGTGATCGAGGCGCACACCACACTGGTCCTCGCAGGCACTGCGGCCGCACTCGGCGGCCTGGCCTTCGTCGTGACGCGCAGCAGCGTGCGCCGCTGGATCGGCTTGCAGGTCTGGAAGGTCCCGGCCATTGGCAGCCGGCTTCGTGTCTACGAACTGGCTCGTTTTTACCGCACGCTGGGCATGCTGCTCAAGAGCGGCATCACGCTGCCGACGGCGCTGGACATGGCCGGCGGCTTGCTCTCGCCGCTGCTGCGCCAAGGCCTGGAGATCGCAGCACGCCAGATCCGCCAGGGGCAGCCGGTGTCGCGCGCCTTTGAAGAGCAGGGCCTGACGACACCGGTGTCGCTGCGCCTGCTGGCCGTGGGCGAACGCAGCGGCCGCATGCCGCACATGGTGGAACGCATCGCGCTGTTCTACGAGGACGATCTGGCGCGCTGGATCGACTGGTTCACGCGGCTGTTTGAACCCTTGCTGATGATGTTCATCGGCGCCCTGGTCGGCCTGATCGTGGTGCTCTTGTACCTGCCAATCTTCGAGCTGGCAGAGAGCGTCAAGTGAGCCTGCCTTGGCGCACCCCTGAAGCCGGGGCCTGCGGTGTTTTGCCGCAGGCCCCGGGGGCGTTGCGCCCAAGCCAGCCGCTACCATCACACCTGTCTTCGCTGGCGTTGGATCCATGAAGCTGGTTGAAGCATCGCAGGCCTTTCGTCCGGAGCCACTGGCAACCGAAATGATGGGCCTTGCCCGCGCCCAGGCGCGCGCGGCAGGCACGCGGGTGGTCGACGCACTGGAAGCCATGGTCGCCCTGCCGCCGGCCGAATTTGCCGCCCGGCTGGCGGTGACCGTGCACTTTGCGCTGCTCACGATGGACGGCCTGCACCGTCTGCAGGCCGCTTTCGATGTGCTGCCCTATGCCGAGGCCGTGCAGCACGAATGCCTGGCGCTGCGCGGCGCCGACGGGCTGCTCATCGTCGCCTTCAGTGACCCCTTCGATGCCGGTGTGCGGGCCTGGGCCGAGGAGCGTGTGCAAGCCGCCTTCGACTTCCGGCTGGCACACGGCGCCGACATCCGCGCCTACCTGTCGCGCCACGAAGAATCGATGCGTGCGATGGACTCGGTACTCGACGCCACGCTCGGCGGCGACGACGCGCAGGCCGAGGCCGGCGAGTCGTTGTCCATCGCCTCGATCAGCGAAGACGACAGTCCGGTTGTCAAACTCGTCAGCTCGACCATCTACGACGCGCTGCGGGCCGGCGCCAGCGACATCCACGTCGAATGCGCGCCCAGCGGCCTGTGCATCAAGTACCGCATCGACGGCGTGCTGGTGGCGGTGGGCAAGATCGGCGGCAGCGAACTGGCCGAGCAGGTGCTGTCGCGCATCAAGGTGATGGCCGAGCTCGACATCTCCGAACGCCGTGTGCCGCAGGACGGCCGCTTCAAGGTGACGGTCAAGGGGCGCGCGATCGACTTCCGCGTCTCGGTGATGCCCAGCATCCTGGGCGAAGACGCGGTGCTGCGCATCCTGGACAAACAAGCCCTGACCGACCAGTTGCTCGGCCTGCAACTGGTCAACCTGGGCTTTGACGCCGCCAGCATCGACCGCATGCGCAAGCTCGCCCGTGAACCCTATGGCATGCTGCTCGTCACCGGGCCCACCGGCAGCGGCAAGACGACCACGCTGTACGCCGTGCTGACCGAAATCAACAACGGCCAGGACAAGATCATCACCATCGAAGACCCGGTCGAGTACCAACTGCCCGGTGTGCTGCAGATCCCGGTGAATGAAAAGAAGGGTCTGACCTTCTCGCGTGGCCTGCGCTCGATCCTGCGGCACGACCCCGACCGCATTCTGGTGGGCGAAATCCGCGACCCTGAGACCGCCGAGATCGCCGTGCAGGCGGCGCTGACCGGCCACCTGGTCTTTACCACCGTGCACGCCAACAATGTGTTTGACGTCATCGGCCGCTTCGTGCACATGGGGGTCGAGCCCTACACCTTTGTCTCGGCCATGAACGGCATCGTCGCCCAGCGCCTGGTCCGCAAGGTGTGCACCGAATGCGCTGTCGACTACGAACCCGACGACACCCTGCTCGCCGATTCGGGCCTGGCGCGTGCGCAGGTGCGTGGCTTCGTCTTCCGCATGGGCCGTGGCTGTGGCCGCTGCCGCGGCACCGGTTACCGAGGGCGGCGCGCGATCGCCGAGATACTGACGCTCAATGACGAGTTGCGCGAGCTCGTCGTGCGCAACGAGCCGGTGCGTCTGCTGCGTGAGGCGGCGGCCCGCAACGGCACGTGCTTCCTGCGCGACGCCGCGCTCGACTGCGTCAGGCGCGGCGAGTCCACGCTGCAGGAGATCAACCGTGTCACGCTGGTCGGCTGAGCGCCTGCGCGTCGGGCTGGCACCCGAGCGCGTCGATGTCGTGCGGCTTGGCTCCCGGCTGCGCCGCAGCCCGGCGCGCCAGCGCGCGGTGGACTGCGCGCCCGCACAGGGCCGGCCGCCCTGGCAGGCAGCGCTGGACGCGCTGGAGGCGCCGCTGGCTGAACTCGGGGTGCGCGGCGACGCGGTGCGGGTGGTGCTTTCCAATCACCTGGTGCGCTACCTGGTGCTGCCCTGGCAGGATGATCTCAACGGCGCGGCCGAAGCCGACCAGTGGGCCCGTCTGCACTTCGAGCGCACCTACGGCGCCGCTGCGGCCGATTGGCTGATCCGCAGCTGCGACGGCGGCTACGGCAGGCCACAAGTGGCGTGCGCGGTTGACCGCCAACTGGTTGAGCAACTCGGCGCGCGGCTTGCCGGGCTCGGCCTGCGGCTGGGCTCGCTGCAGCCGCTGCTCATGGCCGCCTACAACGACGCCCGGCGCCAGTTCCGCGGCCCTACGGCATTTGCCATCGTCGAAGCGGGTCGCGTCTGCATGAGTCTGCTTGACGGCAACGGCTGGCGCGAGATCGCCTCGCGCCGCACCGGCTCAAATGCCGCCGAGACCATTGCCCAGGAACTGGCCACGCTGGACTCCGAGGCCGAGGCGCCGCAGCTCGACGTGCTGCTCGTCGGTGAGCTCGCCCCCTGGCCAGCCCACAACGCGCCCCCGGCGCGGCTGCTCGGCCCGGGCGCGGCGCAAGGCCGCCACACGCTGGCCATGTGCGGGGCCGCCTGATGCGCGCGCTGGACCTTGATCTCGTGCGTCGTCGGCCCGTCTGGCCGGCGTGGTTGCTGCTGGGGGTCGGCGGCCTGCTTTTCGGCGACGCGCTGCTCGATACCTTGCGCTTGCGCGACGAGATGGGCCAGGTCGAGCGCCGTCGCGGCAGCACGCCCGCAGCCGCACCTGCGCTCAAGGAGCCCGTGAACGAGCAGACGCGGCGCGAACTCGATGTGGCCAGGCAAGCCCTGCAGGAACTCGCCCTGCCCTGGGAGCCCCTCTTCAAGTCGATCGAGAGCTCGGTAGGCACTGACACCGCCCTGCTGTCCATCGAGCCCGACGCCGGCAAGCGCATGCTGCGCATCAGCGGCGAAGCACGCAGCTACCCGTCCATCCTCAGCTTCATGGTGCGGCTGGAGAAAACGCAGGTGCTGACGGGCGTCCACCTCATCAGCCATCAGCTGCGCGAAGAGCTTGCCGAGCGGCCGGTTCAGTTCACGCTGGCCGCGAGTTGGAGGACGGCGCCATGAAGCGCCTGACCTGGCTGCTGCGGCGGCATGGCACGGCCCTGGCACTGTGGGGCGGCGCGCTGCTCATCGGCACGGCATTGGGCCTGCACTGGCTGCTCGTGCGGCCGCTGGCAGAGCGCCTTGACACACTGCAGGCCCAGCGCCAGGGGCCGCGCGACGGCACCCTGCAGCGCCTGGGCGACGCGCTGGACAGCCCCGAGTCACCGCCTGCGCGGCTGGACGCCTTCTACCGGCATTTTGAGCGCGACGATCGTCTGACCGACCGGCTCGGACGTGTGCACGGCATTGCACGCAAGCTGGGCCTGGAGATCAAACGCGCCGACTACCGGCTCGACAGCCAGCCCGGGCGCAAGCTCGACCGCTACCAGATGACGGTGCCTGTGCAGGGCAGCTATCCGTCGATCCGCGCGTTTGTCAGCACCGTGCTGCGCGAACTGCCGACGGTGTCGCTTGAACAGATCCAGTTCCAGCGCAAGGACGTGGCCGACGGCACCGTGGACACGCAGATCAGCTTTGTCTTTCACCTCAGCAAATGAAGCCGCTGCGCATCACCCGGTTCAACGCGCTGGCGGGCACCGTGGCCCTGGCCTTGCTGGCGGCGCTGTGGCTCGACGGGCCCGACGACACGGCAGTGGCAGCCGGCACGCCGCAGCCCCGTGCGGGCCGCAGCCCGAAGCTGGCGGCCAGCCCGCCGGCCGCCAGCGCCGCAGCCGTGCGCGCGCTTGATCTGCTCGGCACTGCAGCGATGGCCGCGCCAGCGGCCGGCTCGCAGCCGGCGCTGCGGCGCACCGAAACACCACCGGCACCTGACCGCAACGCGGCCCTGGCGGCGCTGGACACGGCGCTTGTTGCCCAGCGCGCCGCGCCCGCAGCGCCGGCCCCCAACGCCTTTGCCGTCAAGAGCTGGTTCGTCGCACCGCCTGCACCACCGCCG
>CAZUKT010000014.1:0-23685 GCA_964620975.1 uncultured Rubrivivax sp.
GGAGGCTGGCCGGCAGCGCCTCGCCGGCCGCCACGCACAGGCGAACGCCCGCCTGCGCGATGCCCGGGGCCAGGCCTTCGTGCAGCAGGTTGCGGTACAGGGAAGGCACGCTCATCAGCACGCTGGGCCGCTGCGCGGCCACGACTTCGGCCACGCCGGCGGCGTTGGGCCAATGCGGGTCCAGGATCACCGTGGCGCCCAGCTTCAGGCCGGCCCACAGGCTGTTGGTCTGCGGGTACGAGAAGAAGAGCTTGGAACTGGCAAACAGCCGGTCCGCGCCGGTGATGCCGACACCGTCACGCGAGACCTCTTCGATATGTTGCGCAAAGTGGTGCGCATGGACCACAGCCTTGGGCTTGCCCGAGGTACCCGAGGAGTGACACCAGAAGGCCGGTGTCTGCGGGTGCACCGGCCAGGCGGCCACCGCTGCAGCGTCGTGGCAGCCGCGCTGAAAGGTGCTCAGCAAGAGCGTGCGTTCGAGCCAGGGACTGGGCGTGTCCCCATCGCCTTCGGCCAGGATCAGCTTGAATCCCGCCTCGTCCAGGATGTAGTGCCATTCCGGCGCGGGCACACGCGGGTTCACCGGCACCGCCACAGCGCCCGCCCACAGCGCGCCCAGGAAGGCCGTGACCCAGTCGATACCGTCGGGCAGCTTGACCGCGATGCGGTCTCCGGGCTCCACGCCCAGGTTGCGCCAGTAGCCCGCCGCACGGGCCACGGCTTCGCGCAGTTCGCCGTAGCGCATGTGGGCTTGGCCGCAGACCAGCGCCAGGTCTTGTGCCGCCTGGCCACTCAAGATCACGGCCGCAGCATTGCTGCTTCCGGCCAGGGGTGCGGCCGCTGCGGACGGCCCCTCGCCTGCGGGCGCGCTGCCAAACAGCCCGGACTTGCCGGCCCGCCAACGTTCGAGTTCGGTGCCCAGCACTTCGGCGTGTTCGCGCTCTTCGGCCGCCAGTTCGCCGTACAGATGGCCTTCGCTGTTGCCCTGCCCGACTTGCGCCGCCCTTTCGGCAAAGAACCGTGCGGCTCGGTTTTCCAGACCGATGGCGATGTGGAAGAGGTTCTCCGGATCCAGAGGCCGGTTGGGCACGTCGGCGAAGATGGCCGCCACCTCGAGCCTGAACCCTGGCGACGGCACGGGCACATCCAGGTGGTAGCGCCGAGACAGCGTCTCGATGTGCTCGCCCTCCATCAGGGCGAAGCGGCCGAAGAGCTGTTTGAGTGGGGCGTCCGCGCACTGGGCAGCGGCACGCTGGTAGAAGGCGCGACCACCGAGTTCGATCTCGAAGGCCGCGCGGATGCCTTCCAGCGCCGCCGCAGGCTCGGCACCGCGGCCGCCCTGCACTTCCAGCGTGCCGCCGCAATGCGGGCAACTGCCATAGGGGAATGCAAAACCTTCGCTGACCTTGGCACATTGGGTGCAGCGCCAGCGCAGGCCGGCGCCGGCGCAGCAGATGTAGACACCTTCGGTTTCGTCGTCGAGCGGGCGATGACACTTCGGACACTGCATGCGAGGTCCTTCAGGTCAGCGCCGGCGCCGCCGGTGTCGTGGGCGATGCACCGGCCGGCACGTCGTCCGGACGCGCGGGCCAGCGGTTGATCACCAGGTCGGGCTTGGCCTGGCCGATGCCGGGAGTGGCCTTGGTGCTCGGGATGCGTTCGCCAGCTTTGTGCCGGCGCAGCATGACAAAGTGCCCGGGCTGCACAGCGGCTGCCACGTCAGGCGCGCTCACCTTCCAGAGCAAGGCGTTTTCGGAGCAGGCCTCTCGGCGGACGACTTGGTGCATGTTCGATTGACTCTCACACTCAGGCAAGCTCATCCAGGCCAGCCAGGGTCCGCAGCAGGCGCTGCGCCAAAACGGCGGCCACCTGCCGCCTGTAATTGGACGGCGTCACCGTGGTGCGCATCGGGCTCACCTGCTTGCCCACCAGCTTGCCCAGTGCGGCCAGGCCTTCTGCGTCCAGGGGCTTGCCGAGCAAGGCGTCGGTGCCCTGCAGCAGCACGGGCTGCGAGTTGGTGCCGGCCAGTGCCACACGAAGCTCTGCAATGGCGTCGCCCTGCATGCGCAATGCGCAGGCCACGCCAGCCAATGGAAAGTCCATCGCGCCGCGCACACGCGCCTTGCGGTAGCCGCTGAGTCGGCCGGTGGCGGGCGCGGGCAGAAAGACACGCGTCAGCACCTCATCCCGGGCCATCGTGAGGTGGGCCGCGCCGTCGTCGCGGTAACAGTCGGCCAGGGGCAAACGCCGCTGGCCACCGAGCGAGAGCAGCTCGACCTCAGCGCCCAGGGCGATCAGCGCCGGCGCCAGGTCGGAGCTGAACGCGGCATGGCAGCGCGAACCCTGGGGCGCCACGTGGCAGGTGTCGCCGCCGCGCTTCAAGCACCATCCGTTGGCCTGGCGCCACCACTCGCTCTGGTTGTAGAAGACGCAGCGTGTGTCCTGGCAAAGATTGCCGCCCATGGTGGCCACGCTGCGATGACCAGGGCCAGCGGCGGCCCGCGCGGCTTCACCCAAGGCTTTGTGCGCGGCGGCAAATCGCTCGTCGACGGCCAGTTGCGCCAGCGTAACGCCGGCACCCAGCACCCACTCCGTGGCGCCGACATGGACCTCGGCGTGGCCCCGCACGCCGCCCAGGTGCACCAGCCGGCTGGGGCACCCCAGGCCCCGGCGCAGGTTGGGCACGAGGTCGGTGCCCCCGGCCAGCAAACGGGCTCCTGGCTCGGCCGCCAGCAGGGCAGCCGCTTCGGCGTAGGTGGCGGGGCGGGACAGTTCGAAGTCGGGCAAACGGTTCATGCTCACTGACCCTCGAAGGTGGCCAGCACGGCGGGCTTGTCGGCCTCGGCCGCCGCTGCGCGCCGCGCCTGCCGTTTGTGCTCTCGGCGGCGCTGCTGCAGTGCGTCCAGCAGGCGGTCGGGTGTGGCCGGCAACTCGAACAGACGGATGCCCACCGCATCGCAGATGGCGTTGCACAGGGCTGGTGGAAAGCCGTGCAGCGCCCCTTCACTGGCCTCTTTCGCGCCGAAGGGGCCCAGCGGGTCCATGCTCTCGACCAGATGCACATCGATGGGCGGCGACTCCACGATGGTGGGCATGCGGTAGTCCAGGAAGTTGGGCCGCAGCGGCAGGCCTTGGTTGTACTGCGTCTCCTCGCTCAAGGCCTGGCCCATTCCCATCCAGACGGCGCCTTGCACCTGGCCCTCGACGGCCAGCGGGTTGATGGCAAAGCCGCAGTCGTGGGCGACCCAGACATGCTCGACCTTGACCACCCCCGTGTCTTCGTCCACGCTCACTTCGACCACCTGCGCGGCGTAGGAAAAGCCTGCGGTAGAGCCGACGGCGGCACCGCGGAACTTGCCGCCCTGGGTTTCGGGCGGCGTGGACCACACGCCCTTGACGGTGATCGTGCCGCTGTCCACCAGCGCGGCCTCCACCACCTGCGCAAAGTTCAGCGTCTTGTCGGTGCCAAAGACGGCGCAGACTTCGCCGGCCCAGTCCACCTCGTCGGGCGTGACCTGCAGCACCCGGGCCGCAGCGGCCACCAGCAGCCGCCTGAGTTCTTCGGCCGCGCGCAGCGCCGCATTGCCCACCATGAAGGACACGCGCGACGAATACGAACCGTTGTCCTTGGGCGTGAGCGCGCTGTCCGTCGCGATGACGCGGATGCGTGCCATCGGCAGCAGCAGCACTTCAGCCACCACCTGCGTGAGCAGGGTCGAAGAACCCTGGCCGATGTCGGAAGCGCCGGTAAGGATGGTGATGCCGCCGTCGAAGTCCAACTTGAGGTTGATCACCGCATGCGGCTCGCCGCTCCAGTGCACCGGCTTGGCCGAGCCCGACACGTAGTGCGAACAGGCCAGCCCCAGGCCGTGGCCCTTGGGCAGCTTGCCGCGCCGGGCCCGCCAGCCCGAAGCCTGCTCGACCCAGTCCAGGCAATCCGGCACGCCGTAGGAATTGACCTGCAAGTCGTTGAGCGTTCGGTAGGGCGCCGTGATGAGGTTGGCGCGCCGCACGGCAAAGGGGTCCAGGCCCAGCCGGCCGGCCATCTCGTCGAGCAGCGATTCAAAGGCATGCCGCACGTCCACGGCGCCGTGGCCGCGCATGGCGCCGCAGGGCGGCAGGTTGGTGTAGACCCGCAAGCCGCGGTAGCGCACCGCGCCGACACGGTACAGCGCGTGCAGCAAGGCGCCGGCGTAGAGGATGGTCACCAGGCCGTAGCCGCCGTAGGCGCCGCCGCGCTGAACGACTTCGCAATCCACGGCGGTGATCTCGCCGCTGGCCTTCATGCCGATCTTCAGCCGGATGTCGGTGGCCGGCCGGCCGCGGTGCGTGAGGAAGCCCTCTTCGCGCGTGAGCTGCATGCGCACCGTGCCGCCCGCCGCCCGCGCCAGTGCCGCAGTCACCATCTCAAAGTTCAGTGGTTCCACGCGGTGGCCAAAACCTCCGCCGACGAAGGGCTTGATGACGCGGATGCGCGAGCTGTCCATGCCCAGCACCTGCGCCAGCGTCAGGTGCAGGTAGTACGGCACCTGGGTCACCGAATGCGTGGTCAAGCGGTCCAGGTCAGGTTCGTAGCTGGCCACCGCAGCGTTCAACTCGATCTGACCGTGGGCGACCTCGGCGTACTGGGTGCAATGTTCGAGCACCAGGTCGGCTGCGGCCAAGCCTGCATCGACCTCGCCGAACTCCTGTTCGACCTGACGCTCGATGTTGCCGGCCTTCTTGGCGTGCAGCGGCATGGCACTCTCGGCGCGTGCGTCGGCGGCGCTGAAGTAGGCCGGCAGCGGGTCGATGTCAAGCACGATGGCACGCAACGCAGCCTCGGCGCTGGCTTCGTCGATGGCCGCCACCGCCGCCAGCGGCTCACCGCAGTAGCGCACACGCTCGCGGGCCAGTGGCCACTCGTTCTGGGCGATGGGGATCACGCCGTAGGGCGCACTGAAGTCCTCACCCGTGATGACGGCACGCACACCGGGCAGGGTGCGCGCGGCGCTGGTGTCGATGCCACGGATGATCCCGTGTGCCACCGGGCTGCGCAGGATGCGGCCCACCAGCGCATGGGCAAAGGGCAGATCGGCGGTGTAGCCCGCGCGACCGGTGACCTTTTCAATGCCGTCGATCAGCGGTGTGCGCAGGCCGACACCGCCGCGTGCAGCGCGCGGGCCAGGGCCTGCGGACGCTGGCCCGGCTTGCTGGGCCAGGGGGCCGGGCTTCATGCCTGCACCTCTGCCGCCGCTTGCACCGATTCAATGATCTTCACGTAGCCGGTACAGCGGCACAGGTTGCCGGCCAGGGCCTCGCGGATCTGCAACTCGCTGGGGCTGGGGCAGCGGCGCAGCAGCGCTTCGGCGGCCATGACCATGCCGGGCGTGCAAAAACCGCACTGCGTGCCCAGCTTCTCATGAAAGGCCTGCTGCAAGCGGCCCATGCGACCGTTGCGCTGCAGGTGTTCGATGGTCTCGATGCGCCGCCCGCTGCAGGTGGCCGCCAGCGTGATGCAGGCCAGCAGCGGCTGGTCGTCGACCAGCACGGTGCAGGCACCGCACTCGCCGCCGTCGCAGCCCTGTTTGCTGCCCGTCAGGCCCAGGGTGTCGCGCAGCACGTCGATCAGCAGGGCGTTGGCTGCCAGGGCGTGTTCGCCTTCGCGGCCATTGACACACAAGCTCAGCAAGTTCTTGCTCATGGTGTGGGCCCCTTTGTGCTGACGGCCGACAAGAGCGCCAGCGGGGCACGGCAAGACGGCTGGCTGATCTTTCGCCTTGTTAACGCATTACGGTACCACATTACCATATATGAGCCCATCAAGAGTCCCCTATGCTTTGAACTTCACGCAGCTGCGGCGGCCCGCCCGTGCTGCCCGCCATGCAGGAGCAAAGATGTCGAGGCTCGACCAGGAAACCGCCACCGAGTGCATGATCCCAGCGAAGCCGCCCCACGGCTACAGGAAGCCCGCGTGAGACTGCAGACCAACACATCGCTGGCCTTGTACAGCGTGATCGACTTCGCCAGCGACCCCGAACGCCACATCCCGGCTGCGGAAATCGCCGCCAAATACGGTGTCTCGCCGCACCACCTGGCCAAGGTGCTGGCCCAACTGGCGCGTTCGGGCATCGTCGCTTCGGTGCGTGGCGCCGGCGGCGGCTACCGCTTCACGGGCAATGCGCGGCGCCTGACGCTGCTGGACATCATCCAGATGTTCGAAGAGATCGCCCCGCCGCCGGCAGACGCCGGCACCAGCGGCCAGACCACACCGGTGGCGGCCGCCTTGGGTGTGGTGCTGGCCGAGATTGACGGCAACGCCAAGGCCACGTTGAGCTCCATCACGCTGGCCACCATGTTGCGGCTGATCCAGCGCCGGCAGCTTGGCGTGGCGCCGCCCAGTGCCCTGCAGGCCTGAAGGCCAAGGCGCTTCAGGCCAGTAGCCCCGGTTCACGCTGGCGCCCCAGCCGGGCTGGCCGCCACGCGCGCCAGCAGCCGGGCCCAGGTGTCGTCCACTTCGCCCTGCAGGGCCGACACCTGCGCCGCCGTCAGGTGCCGGTAGCGCCTTTGCAATGCCAGGTACTCGGCCACCGGCCGCGTGCGCAGGCTGTGGTTGAGCTTGTAGCGCAGCCCGTCCTCGATCTCGAAGAGCGGGAAGGCGCCGCACTCCACGGCATGGCGCGCCACGGCCAGGGCGCCGTCATCGGCCAGCCCCCAGCCGTCCAGGCACGGAATCAGCAGCGTGATGAATCGCAGACCCTGCATGGCCTTGGCCTTTTCGACCTTGCGCCTGAGGTCGGCCAGGTGCCCGATGCTGGCCGTGGCCACGTAGGGCACGCCGTGCGCGGCCATGATCTCGCTCATGTTCTTCTTGCGCGACACCTTGCCTGCGGGCGTGGAGCCGGTGCGCGCATACAAGGGCGTGGAGGAGGACTTCTGCGCGCCGGTGTTCATGTAGCCCTCGTTGTCGAGGCAGAAGTACAGGATGTTCTCGTTGCGCTCGGCTGCCGACGACAGGCACTGGAAGCCGATGTCGTAGGTGCCGCCGTCACCGGCCAGCACGATGACCTGGGTGCCGTGTTTGCCCTGCGCGTCCAGCGCCCGGCGCAACCCGGTGGCGGCGGCGGCGCTGGACTCGAGCGTTGGCTGGTAGACGGGGATGCGCAGTGAACTGAAGGGCTGCGGACCCGCGATGATGGCCATGCACGAAGGCGGAATCACGGCCATGGTGTCGGGCCCCAGCGTGTCGAGGATGTGGCGCACGGTCAGCGGCTCGACACAGCCCGGGCAGGCGGCATGGCCGGAGCACAGCAGGGCCTCGGCGGGCGGCGTGCCGGGCTGGGCAACCAGTGACATTGGCATGGTCATGCGGTTCACCTCACCCATTCGGAGTCGACCAGCTCATGGGCCGGCACCTGGCTGGCCTGCACGCGCTCAACGAACGCGACGATACGTTCGGGCGCCACATTGACCCCCCCCACTCCGGCCAGGTAACCATGGATTCGGGGCGCGCCTTGCATGCCGTAGAGCACCGAGCGCAACTCCTGGTGCAACACCCCACCCTGCCCCGGTGAATGGTTGCGGTCGAGCACCAACACGTCGGGCACGCCAGCCAGTGCCTCGCGCAAGGCGCTGACGGGCAATGGCCTGAACAGCCTGATCTTGAGCAGCCCGACGGCCAGGCCGCGCGTGCGCATCGCGTCCACCGCCTCGCGCGCCGTGCCGCACATGCTGCCCAGAGTGACGATGACGACGGCCGCGTCGTCGCAGCAGTAGCGTTCAATGGCGCCGTGGCTGCGCCCGGTGCGGTTGGCCCAGTCCAGGTCGACCTCGGCGGCCAGCGCGGGCACGCGGGCCATGGCGGCTTCGAGCGCCTGGCGGTGGCGGCAGAACATGTCCTGCGTGACCACGTTGCCCCAGCTCGAGGGCAGGGCGGTGTCCAGCCGCTGGGCGGGTGCAAAGGGCGGCAGGAAGGCGTCCACCAGGGCCTGTTCCGGCACCAGCACAGGCTCCAGCGCGTGCGAGACGTAGAACGCGTCCAGGTTCACCAGCACCGGCAGCAGCAACTGCTCGGCGATGCGGAAGGCCTGGATCACGGTGTCGAGCGCCTCTTGCGCGCTCTCGACATAGAACTGCACCCAGCCCGTGTCGCGCTGCGCCAGGCTGTCGGTCTGGTCGGGCCAGAAGGCCCAGGGTGAGGCCACCGTGCGGTTGACGTTGGCCATGACGATGGGTGCACGCGCCCCACTGGCGTAGTGCAGCAGCTCATGCATCAGCAGCAAGCCTTGCGAGGCTGTGGCCGTGAAGACACGCACGCCGGCCAGTGAAGCCGGAATGCAGGCCGACATCACGGAGTGTTCGGATTCTGGCGTGATGATCTCGGCGTCGAAGCTGCCTTCGGCCTGGAAGTCGGTGAGTTTTTCCAGCACCGGCGTCTGCGGCGTGATGGGGTAGACCGGCACCACCTGTGGCCGCGCCAGGCGCACCGCCCAGGCCACCGCGTGGTTGCCGGTCAGCAGCATGGGCCTGCCCGAGGGACTTGCCGCAGCGGCAGGGCTCATCGCAGTTCCTCCAGCATCTTCATGGATCCGCTGGGGCACTCCTTGACGCACACGCCGCAGCCCTTGCAGTAGTCGCCCAGCACCTGGTAGCCCGCGCCTTGGCGCTGCACAGCCAGGTCGGGGCAGTAGGTGACGCAGTTGTCGCAGTGCGTGCAGGTGCCGCAGGAATAGCAGCGCGCGGCCTCGGCCCGGGCCTGCGCCAGGGCCAGACCGAGCTGCACTTCGCCGCCATCGGCCAGGCGTTCGGCAACGCCCAGACAGGGCGCCTGCGCACGTGCCGCTGCGGGGTGGTAATGGAGGTTGATGGCCGCCAGGTTGACCGTGGCCACACGGCCGTCAAAGGCTTCTGGCGTGGCTCGCCCCAGGCCCGCCGCCGGCCCGGCAGGCGCGAGCGCGCCGACGCGCAAGCGGTGGTCGATGGCCAGTGCCGCACGTTCGCCCATCGCGATGGCTTCTGAGACAAATCGCGCCCCGCTGGCCACGTCACCGCCAGCCCAGACGCGGTCAACGCTGGTGGCGCCGAAAGCGTCGATGGCCAGCACCGGGCCCACTGTGTCGAAACCGGCAGCCAAGGTCGCGAGATCGGGGTCCTGCCCGATAGACACCACCACCGCGTCGGCTGCGATCTCGAATTCGCTGCCCGGCTGCTGCGCAACGGTGAAGGCGCCGCGCTCGGCTGCGCGCTGCAGTTGAACGCGCACACACGTCAGGTTCAGCCCGATGGCGCCGAGATCGGCGGCACTCACGAGCATGGCGCCCGCCACCAGGCCGATGCCTTCTTCCAGGGCTTCGACGACTTCCTCGCGCTGCGCTGGCATCTCGTGCTCGGTTTCCAGTGCCAGGATCGTCACGGCATGGCCGGCGCGGCGCGCACTGCGCGCGGCGTCCAGGGCGGCACTGCCGCCGCCCACCACCACCACGCGCCGGCCCAGCGCGGGTGGCCGGCCCTGGTTGCAGGCCGCCAGGTAAGCTGCACCGTCCATCCACCAGGCCTGGCTGCTGTCCAGTTGCGCCAGGCGCTTGGTGCGCCGGGCCCCGAGAGCCAGGTAGACGGCGTCGAACTTCGCACGCAACGCGGACAGCGCCTCGGGCGTGGCAATGGCCTGCCCGCATTGCACCTCGATACCCAGGCCCAGCAGGCGGTTGATTTCAGCGTCAAGCACCGTGCGTGAAAGCCGGTAGCCGGGGATGCCGTCCCGCATCAGCCCGCCGAGCTCGGGCTGGGCCTCGAAGACCGTGACGGCGTAACCGCGCCGGCGCAGCTGGTAGGCCGCCGACAGGCCCGATGGCCCGCCGCCCACGATGGCCACGCGCTCGGTGCGCTGCAGCGCCACGCCGGGGTAGGCCCAGCCGCCCTGCAGCGCCAGGTCGCCCACGACGCGCTCGAGCCTGCAGATCGACAAGGCGCCATCGACGCCCACGCGGTTGCATGCGGCTTCGCAGGGGTGGTGGCAGATGCGGCCGATCACCGCCGGGAAGGGGTTGTGGCGCGACAGCGTCGCCCAGGCCGCAGCGAAGTCGCCCGCGCGGGCCTGAGCTATCCACTCGGCAATGTCGCCGTGCACCGGGCAGGCGGCGTGGCAGGGCGACGGCGCATGGATGTGCTGCGGCAGCGCGGCACGCCAGGTGCCGGTCTTCAGCGATGCCGTGCTGCCGGTGGTCCAGGTGGTGGCTACCTCCATCGCGAGACTCATGCTGGCACCACCGCTACTTGCGCGTCCACGCTGGCGTAGCCGGCGTGGCAGGCCGCGATGTTCTCGTCGTGCAGTTTGGGCGCGTTTTCAACCAAGGTACGCGCCAGCACTTCGCGCGAGGGCGCTTGCAGCGCCCGCGCCAGACCGCCGAGCAGTGCCGAGTTGACGATGCGCCCCAGGCCATGGCGGCGCGCGATGGCCAGGCCATCGACCGGGATCACCCGGTAGCCGGGCAGCAGCGCTTCAAAGTGCGCAGCGTCGTGTGCCGAGTTGACGACGATCAGCGTCTGCGCGTGCGCCGCGGCGAGCAGCCGCCCTTCGAGCAGGCTGGCGTCGAAGCACAGGATGGCGTCGGCACGTTCGATGTCGCAGCGCAGGCGCACAGGGCGCTCGTCAACCCGCAGGTAGGAACTGACCGGCGTGCCGCGGCGCGCCCCGCCGTAGCTGGCGAAACACTGGACCTGCTTGCCCTGGGCAAAGAAGGCCATGGCCAGCAAGTTGCCCGCCGTCTGCGCCCCCTGGCCTCCGCGGCCCTGGATGATGATCTGCTGCACCTTGCTGTCTCCGGGATGGGGCCTGAACGGCCTGCGGGCACACTCTGCTTGGTGCGCTCCAGGTGCAATCTAGTCCTGCGCACTGCATTCGCCTAATTGATAGTCAGAATGCAGCCCATTGACGAACCAGATGCGATGAACTTCCGCCAACTTGACCTGAACTTGCTGCGCGTGTTGTGTGCCATTCACCGCTGCGGCTCAGTGACCGAAGCGGGGCGCCAGCTGGCCCTGTCGCAACCTGCCACCAGCAACGCGCTGGCGCGCTTGCGCCAGAGCTTCGGTGACGAACTCTTCGTGCGCTCACCCTCGGGCTTGCACCCCACACACCTGGCGCAGCGCGTGGTGCCGGTGGTGGCCGCGCACCTGCGCGACCTGGAGGCGGCGCTGGCATGCGGCCAGGCCTTCGACCCGGCCATTGACCATGCGCACTGGCGCCTGTCGCTGTCGGATCTGGGGGAAATGATGTTCCTGCCGCCCTTGGCGCACAGCCTGCGCAGCCAGGCGCCGAACAGCAAGGTGTCCAACGTGTCGGTGGCATCGGACCAGGTCAGCGCGGCGCTGGAGGCGCGCGACATCGACCTCGCCATCGGCATCCTGCTGCCCGAACATCGAGGCATTGCCAGTGAGTCGCTCTTTCACGAGCACTTCGTGGCCATTACCGGGGCCGCGTGGCGTCCGGCCGTGGGCCGCGCCGGCAAGAGCCTGAGCACGCGGCAGCTGGCCTGCGCTTCACTGGCCGTGGCGGCACCAACAGCCACTTTCCACGGCAGCATCGAGAAGATGCTGGTCCGGCTCAAGCTCAGTGAACGTGCCGTGGTGCGTGTGCGCCACTACGGCGCGCTGCCCGAGCTGGTGACTTGCACCGACCTGATGGCCATCGTGCCGCTGATGTTTGCCGACGCCTTGGCACCGCGCTTCGACGTGCAGGTGTGGCAGTTGCCCGGCCACGGCCCGCATTACAACGTGCGCATGATGTGGCACCAGAGCGCCAACCACGACCCGGCGCACGCCTGGCTGCGCGAGCGCGTGCGAAGCCTGTTCTCGCGCACGCCCGTTGCGGCGGCCACCACAGCGCCAAAGGGCAAGAAGCGCACGCGCGGCTGAGTGAGAACGCCGCAATGCCGGTCATCGCCCGGCCCAGGATGAGGGCATGCACGTCGTGCGTGCCTTCGTAGGTGTTGACCGCCTCCAGGTTGACGGGGTGGCGCGCCACACCGAATTCGTCGCTGATGCCGTTGCCGCGCAGCATGAGCGGGTCGTCCCACTGGAAGCGGGCTCGTTGCGGGGGGCTCATGCCTGGCTCGGGTCGGATCGTGTTGGTGTGGTGGAGGTGGCGCCGTGCTGGCGTTTGATGAGCCGCAACAGGGTCGCTTGGGTGATAGAGCTGAGGGTGGCCTTGGCATTGGCGTCGATCTCAGACAGCACCGCGCCCAGGGCCTGCTCCACTGGGGTACGCGGGCCCGGCTTGGCATGATGTGCGGCAGCCGCCGGCGCCAATTCCTCGAACATCTCGATCACATCAAGCAGGGTCAGGCGGCGTGCGTTGGCCGCAAAGCGGTAGCCGCCCCCCGCCCCGCGCACCGAAGCCACGACACCGGCGCGCGCCAGCTGCGCCAGCACCTTGGCCAGGTGGTGCGGCGAGACGCCGTACTTGCCGGCGATCTCGGCCGCCGAGATGTGCCGGCCGGGGTCGCCGGCGAACTCCAGCACGCTGTACAGCGCCAGTTCGGTGTTCTTTTGCAGCCTCATCGGGTGTCCCTTGCCATGGCGCCGCTCACGCGTCGAGGTCCATCTCCAACGAGATCAAGGGCCCGGCCATCATGCCCTGGCTGCGGAAGAAGGACATGATCAAGGTGTTGTCCAGCGCCAGCATCGTGCGCAGCTTGCGCACCCCGGCGCGCTGGAACTGCGCGCTGATGGCCTGGAGCAGCAAGGTGCCCACACCGCCCAGTCGCGCCTGCGGGTCGACGTCGATCGCGAACACCCATCCACAGGGCGCCGATCCGAACTCCCAGTCGCGCACCTCGCCAATGATGAAACCCACCACGCGGCCGCCGGCCACGGCCACCAGGAACTGCTGTTCGCTGCGCTCACCACTGCCGTAGCGGCGGAACACCGAAGCCCAGTACTTGCGCTTTTCCAGCCCGGTGACGGTGGCGTCGATGCCAATGACCTGGTCAAGGTCCGCGCGGCGCACCGGCCGCACGCTCACCTTGGCATCCGCCTCAGTGGAAACCCCTGCGTTGGAGGCCCGCGCTGGCGGTGTCAAAGGGCTGGTAGGTACTGCGGGTTTCTTCATCTGTTGATCTGGATTAATTCAATAGTAGTATTTCGGTACCACAATCTGCTTTATAGGCCGAAGTCATTGATTGTCAAGCGTTCAGCCCGGCGCCCCACAGCGCCACCCGTCAACAAATCCAGGCACCGCAGAGTGCCGTTGTCGCACGACGAAGCCAGCGTTCAGGCGCCGGCCCGCCGATGAATTTCGAACAAGACCCTTAGGAGACAGACATGCCTATCACCCACCGTGCCGGCGCTGCGCTGGCCCTTGCCGGCGCACTGCTCGCCAACTTGCCCGCAGCGGCCCAGGAACCCATACGCATCGGCACCTTCCTGTCGGTCACCGGGCCGGCGGCCTTCCTCGGCGACCCGGAGCAGAAGACGCTGCAGATGGTGGTCGAACGCATCAACGCCGAAGGCGGCGTGCTCGGGCGCAAGCTGCAGCTCATCGCCTACGACGACGGCGGCGATGCTGAAAAGGCGCGCACCTTTGCCAAGCGCCTGCTTGAACAGGACTCGGTGGACGCCATCGTCGGCGGCTCGACCACCGGCACCACCATGGCCGTTGTGCCGCTGATGGAATCGGCGCAAATACCCTTCGTTTCGCTGGCCGGCGCGGTGGTCATCGTCGAGCCGACCAAGAAGTGGGTCTTCAAGACACCCCACACCGACCGCATGGCCTGCGAGAAGATCTTCGCTGACCTGCAGGCGCGCAAACTGAACAAGGTGGCCCTGATTTCGGGCGCCGGCGGCTTCGACAAGTCGATGCGCGGTGAATGCCTGAAGGTGGCGCCGAAGTACGGCATCGAGGTGGTCGCCGACGAAACCTACGGTGCGGCCGACAACGACATGACGCCACAGCTCACCAAGATCCGCGCCAGCGGCGCGCAGGCGGTGCTCAATGCCGGCTTCGGCCAGGGGCCGGCCATCGTCACACGCAACTACCGGCAGGTGGGCATCACGCTGCCGCTGTACCAGTCGCACGGCGTGGCGTCCAAGGAATACATCAAGCTCTCCGGCCCTGCTGCCGAGGGCGTGCGCCTGCCCGCCGCAGCGCTGCTGGTGCCTGACCTGCTGGCCGCTGGCGACGCGCAAAAACCTGTGGTCAGCAACTACAAGCGTGACTACGAAAGCCGCTACAAGAGCGACGTGTCCACCTTCGGCGGCCACGCCTACGACGGGCTGATGCTGGTGGTGGCTGCCATCAAGCGCGCCGGCTCGACCGACAAGGCGAAGGTGCGCGACGCACTGGAAGCCACCAAGGGCTACGTGGGCACGGGCGGCGTCGTCAACATGACACCCACCGACCACATGGGCCTGGGCCTGGCGGCCTTCTTGATGCTGGAAGTGAAAAATGGCGAATGGGCGATGGCGCACTGAAAACCAGCCCGCCGCCACCATGCACAGCCAGTGGTTGCAGTACCTTGCCGGCGGGCTGACCGCCGGCGCCATCTATGCGCTGGTGGCGCTCGGTTACTCCATCATCTACAACGCCAGCCGTGCGATCAACTTCGCGCAGGGTGAGTTCGTCATGATCGGCGGCATGTGCGCGGTGACGCTGGTGGACGCCGGCACGCCGCTGGCCCTGGCCTTGCCGCTGGCCGTGCTGGCCGCCGTGGTGGTGGGTTTGGTGCTTGAAAAGGTGGCCATAGAGCCAGCGCGCAAGGCTGACACGGTGACACTCATCATCATCACCATTGGCGCGGCGCTGCTGCTGCGCGGGCTGGCGCAACTGGTGTGGGACAAACGCGTGCACGCGCTGCCCGCGTTCACCGGCGACCAGCCGCTGCACTTGCTGGGCGCCACGGTGTTGCCGCAAAGCCTGTGGGTGCTGGGCGGCGCCGGGGTGGCGGTGGTCGGGCTGTCGTGGTTCTTTGGCCGCACGCTGTTTGGCAAGGCCATGCTGGCCACGTCGTACAACCCGCTGGCCGCGCAGCTGGTGGGCATCAGCACGCGGCGCGTGCTGTTCGTCAGCTTCGGGCTGGCGTCGGCGCTGGGCGCACTGGCCGGCGTGCTGACGGCGCCCATCACCTTCACGTCTTACGACACCGGCATCATGCTCGGCCTGAAGGGCTTTGCGGCGGCCATGCTCGGTGGGCTGGGCAGCTTTGGTGGCGCCGTGCTGGGTGGGCTGGTGCTGGGGCTGGCCGAGGCGCTGGGTGCGGGTTTTGTGTCCTCGGCCTACAAAGACGCCATCGCCTTTGTCGTCATCCTGGCGGTGCTCTTTTTCATGCCTGGCGGCCTGCGGGGCGCGCGCAGGAGCGACCGTGTCTGAGCCCGGACACAAGGCCCGGAAGGGGCTTGTGCCTGGCGAAGGCCTGAAGGCGATTTCACGCCTGCAGGCTGAGCCCCCGCGCACCCGGCTGTGGAGCCAGCAGGTGGCCACGCGCCGGCACGGCCTGTGGGTGCTGGCCGCCGTGGTGCTGCTGCTGCCACTGGTGCTGCCCAACGGCTACTTCATGGACATCGCCATCGCGGTGGCGCTCAACGCCGTGGCCTGCGTGGGGCTGAACCTGCTCATCGGCTACGCCGGGCAGATCAGCCTGGGCCATGCCGGCTTCTTTGCGCTCGGCGGCTACGGCTCGGCCATCCTGTGCGGCAACCATGGCTGGCCCAGCTGGCTGGCTTTCATCGTGGGCAACACGGCCGTGGGTTTGCTGGCTTTCATCGTGGGGCGACCCACGCTGCGGCTCAAGGGCCACTACTTGGCGATGGCCACGCTGGGGCTGGGCACCATCATCTCCATCGTGCTGGCCACTGAAGACCGCGTCACCGGCGGGCCCGACGGCATGGCCGTGCCGCCGCTGGTGATCTTTGGCTGGACCGTGCAGGGTGAGCTGGCCTGGTACGCGCTGGCCGGCGGCAGCCTGCTGGTGACGGTGTGGCTGGCGCTCAACCTGGTCGAATCCCCCATAGGCCGCGCCCTGCGCGCGCTGCACGGCTCCGAGGTGGCGGCTGAAACCCTGGGCATCGCTGCCGCGCGCAACAAGTTGCGGGTGTTCGTGATCTCGGCCGTGCTGGCCGCCGTGGCCGGTGCGCTGACGGCCCACCACACGGCCTTCATCACGCCGGCGCAGGCCTCGTTCATGCACTCGGTAGAGCTGGTGATCATGGTCGTCTTCGGCGGCATGGCGTCCATCTTTGGTGCCGTGGTGGGTGCGGCCATCCTGACCACGCTGCCGCAAGTGCTGACGGTGCTGAAGGACTACGAGATGGTGGTCTTTGGCGCCGTGCTCATCACCACCATGGTGTTCTTTCCGCAAGGCGTGGTGCCCACGGTGAGCCGCTGGGTCCGGCGGTGGAAGCCATGAGCCTTTTGTCGGTCAAGGGCTTGTCCAAGGCTTTCGGAGGAGTGCATGCCATCGAAGACGTTTCCTTCGACGTGTTGCCTGGCACCGTGCATTCGATCATCGGCCCCAACGGCGCCGGCAAGACCACCTTGCTGAACATGCTGGCCGGCATCTACGTGCCCGACGCCGGCAGCATCCAGCTACAGGGCCGCAAGCTCACCGGCCTGGCCCCGCACCGCTTTGCCGCTGCGGGCATGGGCCGCACCTTCCAGAACCTGCAGATCTTCTTCAACATGACGGCGCTGGAGAACGTCATGACCGGCCGCCACCTGCGCGAACCGTGCTCGCTGTGGCAAGCGCTGCTGCGCACGCCGGCCCTCAAGCGTGCCGAACACGCCTGCCGCGAGGTGTCGCGCCACTTGCTTGAACGGGTGGGCCTTGACGCCTATGTGGACGCACGTGCCGACACCATGCCCTATGGCGCGCTCAAACGCCTTGAAATCGCCCGTGCCATGGCCGCCGAGCCGCTGCTGCTGCTGCTGGACGAACCCGCCGCCGGCCTGAACTCCACCGAAGCACACGAGCTCGACAGCCTCATCAAGGTGCTGGCCACCGGCGGCACCACGGTGATCCTGGTTGAACACAACATGCGGCTGGTGATGGAAGTCTCGGACCAGGTGCTGGTGCTCGACCACGGTCGCAAGCTGGCCGAAGGCACGCCGGCGCAGATTGGGCAAGACCCCCGTGTCATTGCAGCCTACCTGGGTGGGGCCGAAGTCGATGCGGCCCATAGCGCTGGCGCCCCGGTGCAGCACCATGCTTGAAGTGCGCAGTCTCGGCAGCCACTACGGCCGCATCCCGGCCCTGGCTGGCGTGGACCTGCAGGTTGCCGCAGGCGAAGTGGTGGCCCTGGTGGGTGCCAACGGTGCCGGCAAGACCACCTTGCTGCGCGCCATCTCGGGCGTGCAGCCGGTCAGCGGCGGCAGCATTCGCTTTGAGGCGCAAGACATCGCGCGCCTGTCGGCGCGCCAGCGGGTGCAGTTGGGCATCGTGCAGGTGCCCGAAGGCCGGCAGGTATTTGAGCCCTTGAGCGTTGAAGACAACCTGCGCCTGGGCGCCTTTGCGCGCGGTGCGGCTGACCAACTGGAGCCGGTGCTGGCCCGCTTTCCGGCGCTGCTGGCCAAGCGCCGGCAGCCGGCGGGCACCTTGTCGGGCGGCCAGCAGCAGATGTTGGCCATCGCCCGCGCACTGATGGCCCAACCTCGGCTGCTGCTGCTGGACGAACCCAGCATGGGGCTGGCGCCGCGCCTGGTGGCCGAGATCTTTGCCCAGGTGGCCGAGCTCAAGCGGCAGGGCACCACCATCTTGCTGGTAGACCAGAACGCCCGTGCCGCGCTGGCCGTTGCCGACCGTGGCTACGTGATGGAAACCGGCCGCGTCGTGCTGCAGGGCAGCGGCGCTGATCTCTTGCGCGACCCGCAGGTGCAACAGGCCTACATGGGCCTGTGACGGGCACGCCCGCCGCCCGCCGCACGCCACATCCAAGTCAACCCCCTCGAAAGGCCACCCGATGAAGACCACCCTGCAAGCCGGCGTCAGCGGCGGCGCCAAGATCGTGATCGACCGCGAGCGCACCATTGACTTCATGGGTGAAAAGGCCCGCGTCTACGCCACGCCCACGCTGGTGCGCGACATTGAAATGACCTGCCGCGAGCTGCTCTTGCAGCACCTGGACGCGGGCGAAGACTCGGTGGGCACACGGGTAGAAATTGACCACCTGGCTGCTTCGCTGATGGGCATGACGGTTGAATTGAGCGTGCGCATTGCCGACGTGCAGGGCCGCGCCGTGACATTTGAAGTCACAGGCAGCGACAACCTTGAGCCGGTGTGCCGTGGCCGCCACATGCGCTTCATCGTGGACGTGGCCAAGACCGAGGCCCGCCTGGCCGCCAAGGCGCAGAAGGCAGGACTGGCATGAACACCGCCACGGCCCCAAGTGGCACCGGCACGCAGCGCGTGCCCACGTACTGCTACCAGTGCGTGGCCGGCCCTGACCTGCTGACCGTCAAGGTGGTGGACGGCGTGGCCACAGAGGTCGAACCCAACTTCTGCGCCGCCAAAATCCACCCCGGCGGCGGCAAGGTTTGCGTCAAGGCCTATGGCCTGATCCAGAAGACCTACAACCCCCACCGGGTGCTCACGCCAATGAAGCGCAGCAACCCGAAGAAGGGGCGTGACCAAGACCCGGGCTTTGTGCCGATTTCCTGGGACGAGGCTTTCGAGCTCATCGCCGAGAAGCTCAACGCCGTGCGCGCCCGGGGCCTCACCGACGACTCGGGCTACCCGCGCCTGGCCGCCAGCTTCGGCGGCGGCGGCACGCCACAGTTCTACATGGGCACCTTCCCGGCCTTTTTGTCGGCCTGGGGGCCGGTGGACATGGGCTTCGGCTCGGGCCAGGGTGTCAAGTGCGACCACTCCGAGCACCTTTACGGCGAGTTCTGGCACCGCGCCTTCATCGTGGCGGCCGACACGCCCAGCTGCGACTACCTCATCTCTTGCGGCACCAATGTCGAAGCCTCGGGCGGCGTGGTGGGTGTGTGGCGCCACGCGAATGCCCGCGTGCGTGGCATGAAGCGCGTGCAGGTGGAGCCGCATCTGTCGGTCACCGGCGCCTGCTCGGCGCAGTGGGTGCCCATCAAGCCCAAGACCGACGCGGCCTTCTTGTTTGCGCTGATCCACGTCATGCTGCACGAGATGCCGCGTGCACAGCTGGACCTGCCCTACCTCTGCCAGCGCACGGGCTCGCCCTACCTGGTGGGGCCAAACGGCTACTACCTGCGCGACCGCGCCACGCGCAAGCCGCTGGTCTGGGACACGCTGTCGCAGAGCGCCCGTGTGCACGACGCACCCGGCATCGCCGAAGCGCTGGAAGCGCAGGTGGAGGTCGACGCCATCGAGATTGGCGCCGACGACGAAGTGCTGGCCGACGGCCTGCTGCGCGGTAAAACCAGCTTTGACAAACTGGCCGCCCATGTGCTGCCCTACTCGCCCGAGTGGGCGGCCGGCATCTGTGATGTGCCGGCGGCCACCATGCGCAAGATTGCGTTTGAGTACGTTGAACACGCCTGCGTCGGCCAAACCGTCGAGATCGAAGGCCAGACCCTGCCCTTGCGCCCCGTGGCGGTGACGCTGGGCAAGACCATCAACAACGGCTGGGGCGGCTACGAATGCTGCTGGGCGCGCACCCTGTTGGCCACCTTGGTAGGCGCACTGGAAGTACCCGGTGGCACGCTGGGCACCACCGTGCGCCTGGTGAGGCCCATGAGCGAAAGGCTGCAAAGCGCGCAGCCCGGGCCCGACGGGTTCATGAACTACCCCATGAACCCCACCGACAAGGCCACCTGGTCGCCGCGGCCCAACATCCGCAACGCCTACAAGACCATGGTGCCGCTGGTGGGCAACGGCGCCTGGGCCCAGGCGCTGGGGCCGACGCACTTTTCGTGGATGTTTCTTGACGGCACACCCAAGGGCCTGCCCACGGTGACCTACCCTGACGTGTGGTTTGTCTACCGCACCAACCCGGCCATCTCCTTCTGGGACACGGCGGCGCTGGGCGACAAGCTGGCGCGTTTTCCGTTCGTCGTAGGCATGGCCTACACGCTGGACGAAACCAACCACTTTGCCGACGTGCTGCTGCCCGACGCCACCGACCTGGAAGGCCTGCAGCTCATACGCATAGGCGGCACCAAGTACATCGAGCAGTTCTGGGATCAGCAGGGCTTTGCACTGCGCCAGCCCGCCGTGCAGATGCGTGGTGACGCACGCGACTTCACCGACATCGCCACCGAGCTGGCGCGCCGCTGCGGCGTGCTGGACAAGTACAACGCGGCCATCAACCGTGGTGCTGGCGGCGTGGCGCTGAAGGGCGAACACGGTGACTTTTCGCTGCCCACCGACCAGGCCCACCCGCGTGAAGTGATCTGGGACGCCGTGTGCCGCGCCGCCAGCGCCGAACTCACCGAAGGCGCACAAGCCCACGGTCTGGACTGGTGGAAGCAACACGGCCTGGCCACCAAGCCCTTCCCACGGGTGGACTGGTACCTGTACCCGACCATGGTGCAGCGTGGCCTGCGCTTCGAGATGCCCTACCAGGAGCGCCTGCAGCGCGTCGGCGCCGAACTCGGCCGCCGCCTGCATGAACACGACATGCGCTGGTGGGACAAGCAGATGGCCGAATACCAGGCGCTGCCGGTGTGGAAAGACTTTCCGGCGCTGTGGGAAGGGCCCGTCACCGCCAGCGGCGGCCAGGCAGCCGACTACCCGTTCTGGCTGCTCACCGCGCGCAGCATGCAGTACGCGTGGGGCGGCAACGTGGGCGTGCAGATGATCCATGAAGTGGCGGGCAACGTGGCCGGCCACCGCGGCGTCATCATGAATCCACAAGCGGCGGCCAAGCTGGGCATCGCCGACGGTGACCGCATCGAAATCTCCACGCCCCAGCGCAGCGTGCAGGGCAAGGTGGTGCTGCGCCAGGGCATACGGCCCGACACGCTGCTGCTGATCGGCCAGTTCAACCACTGGAAGACGCCGCTGGCCAAAGACTTTGACCAGCCCAGCCTGAACTCGCTGGCCACCATGTCGATGGACCTGACCGACGCCACCGGCTCCAGCGCCGACATCGTGCGCGTCAAGATCGCCAAGGCCCGTGGAGGCCGGCCATGACACGCTGGGCCATGGTCGCCGACCTGCGGCGCTGCGTGGGCTGCCAGACCTGCACCGCCGCTTGCAAACACGCCAACGCCACGCCGCCGGGCGTGCAGTGGCGCCGCGTGCTCGACATGGAGTTTGGCGAATACCCCGACGTGCAGCGCGCCTTTGTGCCCGTGGGCTGCCAGCACTGCGAAGACCCGCCCTGCATGCACGTGTGCCCAAGCACCGCCACACGCAAACGGGCCGACGGCATCGTCACCATCGACTACGACTTGTGCATAGGCTGCGCCTACTGCGCCGTGGCCTGCCCCTACCAGGCGCGCTACAAGACCCAGCGCGCCAGCTTTGCCTACGGCAAGGCCACCGAAAGCGAGGCCAAGTGCCACGACGATGCGCGGCTGGCGGTGGCCACCAAGTGCACGTTCTGCGTGGACCGCATCGACGACGGTCTGGCCCGGGGCTTGACGCCGGGAGTGGACCACGAAGCCACGCCGGCCTGCGTCAACGCATGCATTGCGCAGGCGATGAGCTTTGGCGACAGCGACGACCCGCACAGCAACGTCTCGCAACTGCTGGCCGAGAACCAGCACTTCCGCATGCATGAAGAGCTTGGCACGGGGCCGGGCTTTCACTACCTGTGGGACGGGAGAAAACCATGAGCTTCGGACCCAAACCTTGGCAGCAAGCGCACTGGGACTGGCGCGCGGCAGGCAACTTCATGTGCGGCGGGGCCGGCAGCGGCCTCATCGCCTGCGCCGTGCTCTCGGGCATGGACGGCAGCCCACTGGCGCTGGCCCTGTTGGCCGGTGTGGTGCTGGTCGGCGCCGGCCTGACTTGTGTGTGGCTGGAGATAGGCCGCCCGCTGCGTGCGTTGCACGTATTCATCAACCCACGCACCTCGTGGATGACCCGTGAAGCCTTCGTGGCCACCCTTTTGATTCCGGCCTCCATGGCCGCCGCGCTGGGCCTGCCAGGCGTGCGCTGGCTGGCCGCGCTGCTGGCGCTGGCCTTTGTCTACTGCCAGGGCCGCATGCTGCGCGCGGCGCGTGGCATTCCGGCCTGGCGTGCCACGCTCACCTTGCCCGGCATCGTGCTCACCGGCCTTGCCGAAGGCGCTGGATGGCTGCTGCTGCTGGCCTTGCTGGCCGGGTTCGCGCTGCCGCCGGTGGCACCGTGGGTGATGGCGGCGTTGCTGGTGGCACGTGCGCTGGTGTGGCGGGCGCACCGCCAAAACCTGGCCGCACAGGCCGCTCCGCTGGCCATGGCGGCGCTGCACCACACCGGCCGCTGGCTGCTGTGGTTGGGCACCGCGCTGCCGCTGGCGGCGCTGCTGCTGGCGGCAACCGCCGGCGGCACGCTGGCGCCGCCGCTGCTGGCACTGGCCGGCGTGGCTGCGGCGGGCGCGGGCGCGTGGTTCAAGTTCGTTCTGGTCACACGTGCCGGCTTCAACCAGGGCTTTGCCCTGCGCCACTTGCCGGTGCGCGGCGTGGCGCGCTGACAACTTTGCTGCAAACACACGGGAGACCCTGCATGGCCGCCATCCTGAAAGAAAACACCTTGGCCGGCACCCACGCCGGCGAAGGCCGCTACCTGCATGCGGCGATGGAGACGATGCCGCGCGAAGCGCTCGCCGCGCTGCAGCTGGAGCGCCTGCGCGAGACCGTGCGCAACGCCTACACCCACGTGCCCATGCAGCGCGTGCGCCTGGACGCACTGGGCGTGCGCCCGGACGACATCCGTTCGCTGGCCGACATCCAGCACTTGCCCTTCACGGTCAAGACCGACCTGCGTGACCACTACCCCTTTGGCATGTTCGCGCGGCCACAAGGCCAGTTGACGCGGTTGCACGCGTCTTCGGGCACCACGGGCAAACCCACCGTGGTGGGCTACACGCCGCAAGACATCAGCCATTGGGCCGACCTGATGGCGCGCTCGCTGTTTGCGGCCGGTGCACGGCCGGGCGACGTGGTGCACAACGCCTATGGCTACGGCCTGTTTACGGGCGGCCTGGGGGCGCACTACGGCGCCGAACGCCTGGGCGCCGTGGTCGTGCCCATGTCAGGCGGCTCCACCGAGCGGCAGGTGGCGCTGATCATGGACTTCGGGGCCCGCGTGCTGTGCGCCACGCCTTCGTACGCGCTGGCGCTGGCCGAAGTGGCCGAATCGCAAGGTGTGGACCTGCGAAAGAGCGCGCTGCGTGTGGGCCTGTTTGGCGCCGAGCCCTGGAGCCAGGCCATGCGCAGCGAGATCGAAGCGCGGCTGGGCCTGCTGGCACTCGACATCTACGGCCTGTCCGAAATCATGGGGCCGGGTGTGGCCTGCGAATGCGAATGCCGCAACGGCCTGCACGGCTGGGAAGACCACTTCCTGTTTGAAGTGATTGACCCCGAAACCGGGCAGGTGCTGCCCGAAGGCCAGGCTGGCGAGTTGGTCATCACCACGCTCACCAAGCAGGCCCTGCCGATGCTGCGCTACCGCACACGCGACATCACGCGCCTGAGCAGCACACGCTGCGACTGTGGCCGCACGCACCTGCGCATCCTGCGCATCACGGGCCGCAACGACGACATGCTCATCATCCGCGGCGTCAACGTCTACCCGTCGCAGATCGAGGCCG
>CAZUKT010000015.1:0-23365 GCA_964620975.1 uncultured Rubrivivax sp.
AACCAGAGTTCCTTGCGGATCTTCACTTGTGCTCTCCCTGGGCCACCACGTACTTGTCCAGGCTGGCGATGTCTTCGTCCTTCACATGCACCATGGCCTTGAGTTTGTCCACGTCCACTTCTTCCACGTCTTGTTCGCGTGAAGGCCAGTAGCCCTGGCGTATGCACAGCACACAGCGCACGATTTCGACAATGCCCTGCAGCAGCAGCATGCCGCCGGCCAGCGGGATCATGAACTTGAACGGGTACACCGGCAGCGGCGTGGCGCTGAAGGTGCTTTCGCGAATGGCCAACGCTTCATTGGCAAAGTTCCAGCCGGCCCAGGTCATGGCCACCACGCCGGGCATGAAGAACAGGAAGTACAGGATCAAGTCCAGCGTGGCCTGTGTGCGGGCCCTGAAAAAGCCGTAGAGCACGTCGCCGCGCACGTGGCCGTTCTTGGCCAGCGTGTAGGCGCCGGCCAGCATGAACAAGGTGCCGTACATCATGATCTGCGCGTCCAGCGCCCAGTCGTGGGGCTCGTTGAGCACGTAACGCGAGAAGACCTCCCAGGTGATCATCAGCGTGAGTGCGACGATCAGCCACGCAAACAGCTGGCCGAGCCAGGTGGACAAGCGGTCCACCAGCAGCAGGATGTTTTGCATGGTGCAGGCCTTTCAGTGGGACACGGGGCAGGGCGCTGGCGTCAAGACAAGGGCCACCGGCCTTTCGGCTGCGGTGGCCCTTGCAGGCTCAGGGGCGCGTGATCAGGCCTTCTTGGCCGGCGCGCGGAAATAGTGGTTCCACGCCATCTTGAAGTCCACGGTGTAGTCGTTTTGCCAGGCGCCGGCGCGCTGCGCAAAGGCGCGCTGGCTGTCCATCACCTTCTTGAACAGCGCGTTTTCGGCGGCCTTGGCCGTGGTGACCTTGTCCCAGGCGGCCAACTGCGCACGCAAGATGGCGTCGGGCGTCTTGTAGAAGTTGACCTTGTCCTTGGTCTTGAGCTCGATGTAGTCCTGGCTGTTGCGCTGGATGGCCTTCCAGGACATGTCGGCGCTGGCGGCCTGCACGGCGTAGTCGATGACGGCCTTCAGTTCGGCTGGCAGCGCGTCGTACTTGCCCTTGTTGAAGAGGATCTCGAACTGCTCGCCGCTTTGGTGAAAGCTCTGCAGCATGCAGTTCTTCACCACGTCGGGGAAGCCCAGGAGGCGGTCGCTGCTGGCGTTGTTGAACTCGGCCGCGTCGATGAGGCCGCGGTCCAGCGCGGGCACGATTTCACCGCCGGGCAGCGGGTTCACAGCCGTGCCCATTTCCTTGAACACGTCCACCGCCAGGCCCACGGTACGGAACTTCAGGCCCTTCATGTCCTCGACCTTGGACACCGGCTTCTTGAACCAACCCAGCGGCTGCGTGGGCATGGGGCCGTAGACAAACGACACCACGTCGATGTTCAGGCTCTTGTAGATCTCTTCAAGGATCGCCTTGCCGCCACCGTAGTAGTGCCAGGCCAGCACCATGTTGGGGTCCATGCCATAGGCCGGGCCGCTGCCCCACAGGGCCAGCGCGTTGCTCTTGCCGTAGTGGTAGGCCAGCACGCCGTGGCCGCCGTCTAGCGTGCCCTTGTTCACTGCGTCCAGCAGTTGGAAGGCCGGCACCACCGAACCCGAGGGCAGCACTTCAATCTTCAGGCGGCCACCCGCCATGTCGTTGACCTTCTTGGCAAAGTCATTGGCGTACTCATGGAAGATGTCCTTGGCCGGCCAGGTGCTCTGAAAACGGAAGGCCACGGTCTGCGCGCTGGAGATCATGGGCACGGCCATTGCACCGGCGCCCACGGCACCGGCGGTGGCGGACTTGAGGAATCGGCGGCGCGGTGCGGGCTGCTTGGCTTCGGTCATGTCTTGTGTCTCCTGCGTTGAAGCGTGTGGTTGTGTCGTCCACGGGCAGCATGTCTGCACGGGTTGAGCAGGCGCACTATTGCTGCGACCATGGGGGGGGTGCAAGTCGGTGTAACCCCTGGCGCCGGGTGGGTGGCGGGTCGAATCAGTTTTGACCTGGGTGGCGCAATCGATGGCCTACCTCATGGCGCACACGGAACCCTGATCCATTGGCCCCAGGCAATGCGGGGACAAGCAGCAACGTCAGCGCTGCCGGCCTTCCACTTGCACAACGAGCCGGATGCGGTCGCCAATGAAGGGCAGCCCGAAGGTGGCGCCAAAGTCGCTGCGGCGCAGTTCGCCTTCAAAGTCGCCGCCGCAGACCTGCACTGCCGCGTCTAGCCGGCAGGCAAATTGGCGTGCGTGCAGCGACAGCGGCTGGCTGATGCCACGCAGCGTGAATTCGCCGCGCACTTCGGCCACGCGGTCGCCTTCAAAGCGCACGTTGCGGGCCACGAAGAAGGCTTCGGGGAAGTCGTCGCTGGCCAGCAAATCACCTTCGCGCAGCCGCGCGTTGAAGACGCCGATGCCGGTGTTCACTGACGCGGTGTTGATGCGCACGTCCACCTCACCCCGGCCGGCGCTGCGGTCCAGCACCACCAGGCCGCCGAGCGGGCCAAAGCGGCCCCGGCTGGTGGAGGTGCCGAAGTGCTGCACTTCAAAGTGCACAAAACTGTGCTGGGGGTCCAGCACGTAGCTCACTGGCTGCGCGCACGCGGGGCCAAGCTGCACGGCAAGCGCTGCCAGCAAAGTGGCGCGGCCGGCAGCCCCCCAGTTGCGGCGCCATGGGCGGTGCACCGCTTGGTGCTCTCGGGGCAGACGCTGTTGCATGCGGCGATGCTGCCGCAAAGCGTGCAGCACCGCCAGCCATACTGCTGCCACGACTGCCGTCACGACAACCACCCCGTGGCCTCTGCCGGGGTGCCGACTTACTGCCTGATGGCTTCCACCTGCACCACCAGGCGCACCTGGTCGGGTGCCACCATGGGGATGTAGGTGTTGATGCCAAACAGCGTGGGCTGGATCACGGCTTCAAAGTCGCCGCCGCAGACCTCGCGCTTGAACATGGGGTTGATGTAGCAGTTGAACTGGCTGGCCTTGAGCGTGACCGGCTGGCTCTTGCCCAGCAGCGTGAGCGTGCCTTCCACGGCCGTGAGCTTGTCGCCAGCAAACACAAACTTGTCGCCCACGAAGCGGGCGCTCGGGTGCTCGGCCACGTTGAAGAAATCCTTGCTCTTCAGGTGGCCGTCAAATGGCGCCACGCCGCTGTTGATGGACGCCATGTCGATGGTGATGTCCACGCGGCCGGTCTTGGCGGCGCGGTCAAGCTGCACGCTGCCTTCTTTCTTGTCAAAGCGGCCCCGGTTGGTGGAGGTGCCGAAGTGGCTGACCTCGAAGCTCACGAAGGTGTGTGTGGGCTCGATGGCGTAGGTGGCGGTTTGGGCCTGCGCAGTGGCGGCGGCCAACAGGGTGGCGGCCAGGCATGCGGCGGCGGTGGGGTGGTTCATGGTGACTCCATTGCGAGGTTGAGGAAGGGGAAACAGGAAAAACGGTGCGCAGCAAGGCCGCCGCCTGCAGCGGCCTTGCTGCGCTGGCTGCAAGCGGCCAGCGCGCGTGGTGTTTACAGGGCGGGCACGCCCGTCAAGACAAGCTTGAAGCGCACCTGCACGTCGTTGGCCAGCATGGAGGTATCGGCCCATTCGCCTTCACCCACCTTGAATTCCAGGCGCTTGATGGTGAAGGCACCACTGGCGGTGCTGCTGGCGCCGGCCTGGCTCAGTTGCACCGGCACCGTGATGTCGCGCACCTGGCCCTTGATGCTGAGCTTGCCCGTTACTTCAAACCGGCCTGGCCCGGCGGCCTTGATGGCGCTGGACTGGAAGCTGGCCTGCGGAAACTTGGGCACGTTCAGCCACGTGGGCTTGGGCACCTCGGCGTCAAGCTCGGCGCTGCCGAAACGGGCGCTGCCGGTGTCAATGCTGAAGGCCACGCTGCCGGTTTCTGGCTTCTTGGGGTCCAGCGTGATCTGCGCGTTGAACTTGCCAAACTTGCCTTCCACCGGCACACCCATCTGCTTGGTGGTGAAGGCGATTTCGCTGCCTGCGGCGGACAGCGTCGCGGGTTTGGGTTGGGCCAGGGCGGGTTGCAGCACCGCCGACAACAGGGCCACGGCGAGCGACAGAGAAAAAAGGGTACGGGCAGACATGGTGGTTTTCAATTTCAAGGCGTTCAATAGGTTCAGGGCGTTCAATCCGTGTGGTGCGGCGCTTGATGTGGACGCCGCCCAGGCCCTGGGGCTCTGCCACACAGATTGAAAGTTATTGCCGTGCAGGCAGCATGCGTTGCAGCAGCCCGTCGCGATCTATCCACTGGTGCTTGACCGCACCGGCCACGTGCACCACCACCACGGCGGCCAGTGCCATGGCGAGCGTGGCATGCACTTGTTTCAGCACCTCGGACAGCTCACGCTGCACAGGCACAAAGTCGGGCAGCGGCAGCACGGCAAACAGCACGATGGGGAAGCCCGCTGCCGAGCTGTAGGCCCAGCCGGCCAGCGGCACTGCAAAAAACAACCCATACAAGGCCATGTGGGCGGCGTGGGCCGCGCGGCTTTGCCAGGTGGGCATGGGCAGGTCAGCCGGTGGCGCGTGTGCCAAGCGCCACAGCAGACGCGCCGCGCTCAGCGCCAGGATCACCACGCCGGCCCACTTGTGCCAGTTGTAGAGCTTCAGCCGGGTCATTGAAAACGGCAGCTCGTGCATGTAGATGCCGAGCGCAAGGTTGCCCACGATCAAAAGCGCCAGCAGCCAGTGCAAGGCCATGGCGGTGCGTGTGTAGCGGGGTAAGTCAGCGGTGTCTTGCAACATGGCTGCCAGTGTGCCGGCCCGTGTGGCGGCGTAGGTTCAAGCCTTTTGATGGCCGACGTCAGCCAGCGCGAACGGGCACCGGCCAGACAGGCACAGCGCGGGCGCAAGACAGGCGCAGCGCGCGGGCAAGGCGGGCCATGCCGCCGCAGTGCAATGCCTGGCTACGCGTCTGCCTGCCCGGGCCGCGCGGATTCGGCGTGCGGCGTGTCCTCAGCACCCAGGCGAATGGCGTGGCCCGCAGGCCCCTGCAGCACGATCTCGCGCAGGCCCCACGGCTGCGAGGTGGGTGGCAGCAGCACCTGGGCGCCCTGCGCCAGGGCATGGGCGTGCAGGCCGTCGATGTCATGCCCCACGTGCAGCCGCGTTTCACCGCACGGCAACACCGCCAGCGTGGTTTGTTGCAGGTGGATGTAGACCGGCGCGCCCCAGCTTCCGTCACCCAGTTTGACGCGTGCGTAGTTCACCGGCTCACCCAGCGCAAAGTCCACGGCAAAGCCCAACACGCGGCAGAACCAGTCCACGGCGGCGGCCACGTCGGCCACCGGCAACACGGGTTGCAGGCCATGAATCTGGTGGTGTTGGGCCAGGGGCTGCATCAGGCCGCTTTCTGCAGTTCACCCGCCCGCCAGCGCTGCATCAGTTGGGCCCACTTGGGCCGCACGGCCTGGATGTGGCGATGCTTGACGTGTCCGTAGCCGCGAATCTCTTCGGGCACGCGTGCAATCTCGGCTGCCAGCGCACGGTTGCCAAGGTTCAGCGACTTCAGCACTTCGGTGATGCAGGCCTGGTACTCCACGATCAGCGCACGTTCGGTCTGGCGTTCTTCGCTCTTGCCAAACACGTCCAGCACACCGCCACGCAAGCCTTTCATTCGCGCCAGCAGGCCAAAGGCGCTGCGCACCCAAGGGCCAAATGGCTGTTTGACGAGCTCGCCTTTGTCATTTTTCTTGGCCAGCAGCGGCGGCGCCAGGTGGTGCACGAGCTTGTAGTCGCCTTCAAACATGCCAGCGATCCTGGCCGTGAAGGCGGCGTCGGTGTGCAGGCGCGCCACTTCGTATTCGTCCTTGTAGGCCATGAGCTTGAAGAGGTAGCGCGCCACCGCTTCGCTGAGCGCCGTGCCACCGATCTTGGCTTCTGCGGCCTGCACGCTTTCCACAAAGGCCTTGTAGCGCGCGGCGTAGGCGGCGTCTTGGTAGCCGGTGAGGAAGTCCACACGCTGCGCCACCATCTCGGCCAGGCTGGGTTTCTTCACAAACTGGATCACTTGCTGGGCCTTGAACATGGCTTGCACGGCGGCCAGGTCAACCGCACAACGCCGGCCCCATTCAAACGCGGCCTTGTTGTTGTCGATCTGCACGCCGTTGAGTTCCATGGCCCGCATCAACGCGGCCAGGCCCAGCGGCACGCGGCCCATTTGCCAGGCGTAACCCAGCATCAGCGGGTTGGCGTAGATGCTGTCGCCCAGCATCTGCACGGCCACCTCTTCGGCGTCAAAGGCACCCACCTGGTCGGCACCCACACTGTTGCGCACGGCGGCTTCGCAGTGGGCGCCGGGAAACTGCCATTCGGTGTTCTTGACGAAGGCGGCCGTGGGCGTGCCGTGGGTGTTGAGCGCCACGAAGGTGCGGCCGTGCTGCATCACCGTCATGGTGTATTTCATGGCGCCCACGATGCTGTCGCAGGCAATCACCAGGTCGGCCTTGGCGGTGTCGACCTTGGTGCTGTAGATGGCCTCGGGCCGGTTGGCAATCTGGATGTGGCTCCAGGTGGCGCCGCCCTTTTGTGCCAGGCCACCTGCGTCTTGGGTGACCACGCCCTTGCCTTCCAGGTGCGCGGCCATGCCCAGCAGCGAGCCAATGGTGATGACCCCCGTGCCACCCACGCCACCCACCACGATGCCCCAGGCCTCTTCGGCCACTGGCAGCGTGGGCAGCGGCAAGGCGGGCAGGCCCGCCAGGTCACCCCGCTGCGCCTTCTTGGGCTTTTTCAGTTGGCCGCCTTCCACCGTGACGAAGCTCGGGCAGTGGCCCTTGACGCAACTGAAGTCCTTGTTGCAACTGTTCTGGTTGATGCGGCGCTTGCGGCCGAATTCGGTTTCGACGGGCTCCACGCTCAGGCAGTTGCTCTGCACGCTGCAGTCACCACAGCCTTCGCATACCAGTTCATTGATGACCACCCGCTTCTCGGGGTCGACCATCTTGCCGCGCTTGCGGCGGCGGCGCTTTTCAGTGGCGCAGGTCTGGTCGTAGATGATGGCCGTGACGCCCTTGAGTTCACGGAACTGGCGCTGGATGGTGTCGAGTTCGTCGCGGTGGTGCACGGTCACGCCATGCTCCAGCAGCACCCCTTCGTACTTGGCCGGCTCGTCGGTCACGATCACCAGCTTGGCCACGCCTTCGGCCACCAGGCTCTTCATGATCTGCAGCACGCTGTGGCCTTCGGGCCGTTCGCCCACTTGCTGGCCGCCGGTCATGGCCACGGCGTCGTTGTAGAGCAGCTTGTAGGTGATGTTCACGCCCGCAGCAATGCTTTGGCGGATGGCCAGCAGGCCGCTGTGGAAGTAGGTGCCGTCACCCAGGTTGGCGAACACATGCGCATCGGTCGTGAAGGGCGCCTGCCCGACCCAGGCCACGCCTTCGCCGCCCATCTGGCTGAAGGTGCTGGTGCTGCGGTCCATCCACACGCTCATGTAGTGGCAGCCAATGCCGGCCAGCGCGCGGCTTCCTTCGGGCACACGGGTGCTGGTGTTGTGGGGGCAGCCGCTGCAAAACCACGGGGCGCGGTCGCCGGTGTCCACCTTCAGCGCGGCCATTTGCGCTTCACGCGCGGCCACCACGGCCAGGCGCTGGTCCATGCGCGCAGCGATGTCGGCGCTGACACCCAGTTTCTTCAGCCGCTGGGCAATGGCCTTGGCGATGATCGCCGGCGTCAGGTCGGCTTTGGGCCGCAGCAGCCAGTTCTGGCTCGGGTTGGACATGCTCCATTCGCCGCCGCTGCCGCCCGTGCCGTCAATGGCGGCTTCGTCAAACTTGCCCAGCACGTGCGGGCGCACGTCGGGCCGCCAGTTGTAGAGCTCTTCCTTGAGCTGGTATTCAATGACCTGGCGCTTCTCTTCCACCACCAATATCTCTTGCAGCCCAAGCGCAAAGTCGCGCGTGATGGTGGCTTCCAGCGGCCACACCACGTTCACCTTGTGCAAGCGCACGCCGATGGCGCGGCAGGTGTCGTCGTCCAGGCCCAGGTCTGCCAGCGCCTGCCGTGTGTCGTTGAAGGCCTTGCCGCTGGCGATGATGCCGAAGCGGTCATTCTTGCCTTCAATGACGTTGTGGTTGAGCTTGTTGGCGCGCACATAGGCCAGCGCCGCGTACCACTTGTAGTCAAAGAGCCGCGCTTCCTGCTCCAGCGGCGCGTCGGGCCAGCGGATGTGCAGGCCACCGGGGGGCATGACGAAGTCATCGGGGGTGATGATCTTCACGCGGTCGGGGTCGACACTGACACTGGCGCTGGACTCCACCACTTCCTGGATCGTCTTCATGCCGCTCCATACGCCACTGAAGCGGCTCATGGCCAGCGCGTGCAGCCCCATGTCCAGAATGTCCTGCACATTGCTTGGGAAGAAAACCGGCAGCCCGCAGGCCTTGAAGATGTGGTCGCTCTGGTGCGCGGCCGTGGAGCTTTTGGCCACGTGGTCGTCGCCGGCCACCGCGATCACGCCACCCCAGGGCGTCGTGCCCGCCATGTTGGCGTGTTTGAAGACATCACTGCAGCGGTCCACGCCCGGGCCTTTGCCGTACCAGATGCCAAAGACACCGTCGTACTTCTTGCTTTGGGGGTACAGCTCCAACTGCTGCGTGCCCCACACGGCGGTGGCGGCCAGTTCTTCATTCACGCCGGGCTGGAAGACGATGTGGTTTTGCGCCAGGTGTTTCTTGGCCGCCCACAAGGACTGGTCATACGTGCCCAGCGGGCTGCCCCGGTAGCCGCTGATGAAGCCGCCGGTGTTCAGGCCCGCAGCCGCGTCACGCTGGCGCTGCAGCATGGGCAGCCGCACCAGAGCCTGCACACCGCTCATGAAGGCGCGGCCGGCGTTGAGGCTGTACTTGTCGTCCAGCGTGACGGTTTCCAGTGCCTTGCGGACGGATTCGGGCAGCGGTGCATTCATGGGGCAACTCCAGCGGGTCAGGGCAACAAGTCCGGTGCACACCCAGGGCGTTGGGGGCAGCGCGGCAGTGTAGGCAAACGGGCTTTGTATGTCTTTTCTTTTGATGCCCGCTCAGGCATGCTCGGCGCAAGAATCTTGCTCAAACACATTCAGGAGAGAAGAAGTGGTGCCAAAGAAGCCGATATTGGGGAAAACCTCAGCCTCTAAAGGCAGTGCGCCGCGCACCGTGCCGGCGGTTGCCGCCCTGCCCGCTGCCGAGCCGGGTGAGCACCACGTCAACCAGCTTGACCGCTACGACATTGCGATCCTGCGGGAGCTGCAAGCCGACGCGCGCTTGTCCAACACCGAGTTGGCGGGCCGCATCGGCCTTAGCGCTGCGCCCACCTGGCGGCGTGTCAAGTGGCTGGAAGAGCAGGCCTACATCACCGGTTACCGCGCCGAGATCGACCGCCGCAAGATCGGCCTTGGCGTGCTGGCCTTTGTGCGTGTGGACGCCGAGCGCAACAACGCCGAATCCACCAAGGCGCTGGAAGACGCCATCCGCGCGCGGCCCGAAGTCATTGCCCGCCACTACACCAGCGGCGCGGGCACCTTTGAGCTGCACATGGTCACCACCGACCTGGACGCGTTTTCACGCCTGAGCATGGACGTGCTCTTCAAGCTGCCCAATGTGAAGGACCTGCACACCAGCTTTTCGCTGGGTGAAGTCAAGGCCGGTGCGGCGCTGCCGCTCGGGCACCTGCTGCCGGCGCGCTGACTTGGCCCAGGCGGCAGCGCACCGGCCCAGGCACCAAGGCCAGGCGCCCCGCCATGCGGTGCTACGCTTGGCGCCCCTTTGCACCTGCGTGCCGTACTCCCACCCATGAGCCGTCTGCTTGACGCATTGCTCACCACCGACCCCGTGCAACGGGTGCGCCTGGCACAGGCCAGCAGTGCACTGCTGCTGCTGGCGGTGGGTGTGGTGGGCATGCTCTACTTTGTTTGGGCGGGCGTGGCACGGGCCACACCTGTGCTGGCCTGGTCGCTGGCCACGTTGGCCGGCATGGTGCTGTTTTTTGCGCTCATCCGCACGGGCTGGTCGCGGCGCTTCCGCGACCCGTCGCTCACCGTGGTGCAGATGGTGTACGCACTGACCAGCGCTGCCGTGGGCTACGCGCTGCTGGGTGCGGGGCGGGGTGCCGTATTCCCGGTGGTGATGGTGGTGCTGATGCTGGGCCTTTTTGTGGCCACGCCGGGGCAGATGCGCGCCGTCAGTGCCTACGCCGTGCTGCTGTTTGGCGCCACCATGGGCTTGATGGCGGTGCGCCGGCCGGCGGACTACCCCTGGGCCATCGAGCTGGGGCACTTCTTGCTGGTGGCCGTGATGGTGCCGGCGGTTTCCATGCTGGCCGGGCGGCTGTCGCACATCAGGCAACGGTCGCGTTTGCAACGTGCCGAATTGGCGCAGGCCTTGTCGCGGCTGCGCGAGCACACCACGCGTGACGAGCTCACCGGCCTCATCAACCGCCGCCACATGCAAACCGTGATGGCACAGGAGCACCAGCGCTGCATCCGCTCGGGCCAGTCCTTCTGCCTGGCCGTGCTGGACGTGGACCGCTTCAAGCCCGTCAACGAAGTACACGGTTATGCCGTGGGCGACGCGGTGTTGCGTGCCGTGTCGCAAGAGGCATTGCGGCACGTGCGCGTGTCGGACGTGCTGGCCCGCTGGGGCGGCGAAGAATTTGTGCTGATGCTCAGCGACACCCGCGCCGCGCTGGCCAGGGGCGGCCTGGAGCGGCTGCACCAGAAGGTGGCCGCGCTGCGCATCCTTAACGGCCCGGTGGCCGTGGGCGTGACCCTTTCGGGCGGGCTGGCCGAACACCGGCCGGGTGAAAGCGTGGCACAAACGCTGGCACGTGCCGAGCACGCCTTGTCGGACGCCAAGGCGCAAGGCCACAACCGCGTGGTGGTGGCGGCTTGACGCGCCTGGCCCGGCAGGCGGCGCCATGACGCGCCACGCGCTGCCTTTGCGCCACGCTCTGCTGGCGCTGGCAGTGGTGGCCGTGTGGGGCACCAACTTCGTCGTCATCAAGGTCGCGCTGGGCACCTTGCCGCCGCTGCTGCTGGCCGTGCTGCGTTTTGCACTGGCGCTGGTGCCCGCGCTGCTGTGGGTGCCGCGCCCGGCAGTGCCGTGGCGCAAGCTCGCTGCCTATGGCGTGCTCATCGGTGCGGGCCAGTTTGGCCTGCTGTACATGGCCATTGACGGCCGCATCTCACCCGGCCTTGCTTCGCTGGTGATACAGACGCAGGTGTTCTTCACCATCGCCGCCGCCATGTGGGCCGACGGTGAACGCATGCGCCGCTTTCAGTGGGCGGCACTGCTGCTGGCCACGTCGGGCATCGTGGTCATTGCCGTCAACACCGGCGGTGACGCCACCTGGCCGGGCCTGCTGATGGTGCTGGCCGGCGCCATGGCCTGGGCCGGTGGCAACCAGGTGGCACGCACCATGGGCCGGGTGCAGATGCTGGGCGTGGTGGTGTGGAGCAGCGCCTTCGCCCTGCCGCCGCTGCTGCTGCTGACGCTGTGGGTGGACGGCCCGGCTCGCATCGCGCAGGCGCTGGCCGCCGCCACGCTGCCGGTGTGGGGCGCGGTGCTGTGGCAGACCGTGGCCAACACGCTGTTTGGCTACGCAGCCTGGGGCTGGTTGATGGCGCGCCACCCGGCGGCCACCATCGCGCCCATGGCCTTGCTGGTGCCGGTGTTTGGCATGAGCGCGTCGGCGCTGGTGCTGGGTGAATCCTTGCCGGCGTGGAAGCTCGTTGCTGCCGCCCTGGTCATGGCCGGGCTGGCCATCAACCTCTTTGGTGCGCGCTGGCGCCGCCTGGGCTGACTTGCATGTGGTTGCTGATTGGCGAAGCCTTCCTGGCCCTGGCGGTGCTGGTGTTCATCGTCTGGTGGACGATGTTTTCAGGGCGCCGCAAGGACGACGACCCGCCGGCTTGACACGCGGCGGGTCGTTGCCCGTAAAACGGCCCGTGGCTTGCTGGCTCAGCAGCCGCGCTGCCGGCGCCGCAACGCAACCAGGCCGGCCAAGCCCGCAAGCCACAACGCGTAGGTGGCGGGCTCGGGCACGGCCGCAAGCACCAGCAGGCGCGAATTGCCAAAACCAGAATCTTCGGCCACCAGGTAGATGCGGCCGCGTTCGTCGATGGTCACGCCTTCAATGTCGTTGGGCGTGAAGCTGCTCAAGTCCAGGCTCGACATGATCTGCCCGCTGCGGTTGACTTCAACCAGCCGCTTGGAGCCCAAGCTCAGCAGCAGCAGGTTGTCGGCCGCAGGCGTGCCGGCCAGCAGGGCCGTGGCCAACAGCGCGGCGGCAGCGGCGCCAGCGGCGGTCTTGGGGCGGCGCTTCATGCCGCACCCGCTGCGGTACCCGGGGTGGCCGCGCGGCGGCGCGCCACACCCACCATGGCAGCAAGACCCGCCAGCCACAGTGCCAGCGTGCCGGTTTCGGGCACGGGGCTCACGGCGAAGGCGCCGGGGTTGCCGATGTCGCCACCAGCAGACACCACCGAGCCCATGACGTCGCCGGCGGCCGACAACATCCAGCCGGTGGTCACGGTGGTCGGCGTCAGGGCGGCCAAGGTGCCGGGGTTGCCCGAGACGTTTTGCGTGCGGATGGTGCCCGGGGCATAGCTGCTGTCGCCAAAGCGCAGGCGGTCCACCAGTGCGCCGCTGGCGTCAAACAGGTTGATCTCGTCGTTTCGGCCCAGGTTGTTGGTGAAGCCGCCCAGCACCTTGACGCTGGCGTCAAGGTCCCAGGCTGCGCGGAAGGTGGCGGCCACGCTTTCGGTCAGCACCACCGATTCGCCAGCGGCCACAAGGCCAAAACCGGACAGGTCAAAGCCACCGGCGGCGACGGAGCTGAAACGCCGCTCGTCGTCGTAAACCCAGCTGGAGAAGTCCACCGGCAGCGCGCCGAGGCTAGCGAATTCGATGAACTCGCCACCTGCGGCGCTGTAGGCCCACTCGGTGATCTCGATGTTGGCGTGGGCGCTGGCCGCGCACAGAAGCGAGGCCGCAGCAATGGCGCGAATGCCGTGGGACCTGGTGGGTTTCTCCGTGGGTGGTGGGTGTTGCGTCCAGGCAAACGCAGGGCGTCAACAGCAAGGCCGCGCTATGCAGCCGGTATGTCGATGCAAAGTCAGCGCCAAGAAAAAAGGGGCCCCCCGCCACCTGTTTGCGGGGGGCCCCTGTGTTGGGTGGCGTCAGGCTTTGCGGCGACGGGCAACAAAGCCCACGGCGCACAAGCCGGCCATCAGCATGGCGTAGGTGCCGGGCTCGGGCACGGCACTGATCTGCACCAGACGGTCCACACCACTGCTGGGGTGCTGGATGTTCACGTAGGCCTTGTTGGGGTTGAACTTGTCAAAGTACAGGCCCGTGTTCTCAGAACCCACGGTGCCGTTGCTGGCCCAGCGGCCCAGGCCTTCACCGTCGTCGAGCAGATCGCCGTCCTTGTTGATGTCCTTGGCAAACCAGATGTCGTTGTCAACACCACCATTGCGGTCTTCGATGATGTAGATGTTGCCGTCGGCATCGATGGCCAGATTGTCGGCACTGCGCAAACCGCTGCCCACGGCCTGGCCGGTGGCCAGGTCGATGGTCGTGGGGTCGGCAAAGAGCTTGACCTCGTTGCTGGCCAGGTCCAGGAAGTAGACACGGCTGGTGCCGGTGCTGCCACTGGCGTCGATGTCGGAGTCGGTGGTCGCGAAGTACAGGCGCTGGTTGCCGTTGACGTTCTGGATTTCCATGTCCTCGGGCCGGTTGTAGCCCGTGGCCGACACCAGGTCGGCGGCAAGGCGGCCGTCCATCGCGAAGCTGCCGCCACCCAGGTTCTTGAACGCGCCGAAAGTGTCGATGGTGGGCGTGCCAGTGGCCGTGGTGATGGCCACCCAGGTGGCCGCGCCGGTGATGGCTGGGCCATTGTTGCCTTCGAACTGCCCGCCGGCGCCCACCTTCAGCGCGAAGGTCTGGCCTGCATTGAAGTACTGGTCGCCCGTGGTGGCGTTGGGGTTGGCCGACACGTACTTGTAGACCGATCCGCCGTTGAGTTCGTCGATGAAGTACAGCGACTTGGCAGCGTCGAAGGCCAGGCCCTCGTGTGACACACGCGGCAGCACGTTGCGCTGCACGAAGTTGGCGCTGCCGGCCGCTGCGGTGGTGGCGTCCGTCACTTCGAACAGGCGCCCCTTGGTGGAGCAGGCGCCGCCCCAGCACTCTTCGCCCGTGAGGTAGCTGCCCCAGGGCGTCCACAGCGACGCGTCGCCGGCCACGAAGCCCTGCGTGCCCGGCGACACGATGGTCACCGTGCGGGTGTTGTAGTTGTTGTCCCACAGGTCCACGCGTTGCACCCCACCGGTGGCGGTTTCATAGGGCATGAAGAGGTAGCGGCCGGCCTGCGCGCCGGTTTCATTGGCGGTGATCATGTCCCAGTTGCCTGAATTGGAACCGGGGGACACGGTGTTTTGCGTGGCGCGGTCGGCCAGGATGACCTGGCTGAAATTGGGGCTGGACAGCGTGAAAGGCAGTGCCTCGTTGGCGGTCGGGCCGGCCGATGCGGCCAGGGGTGTGAAGCTGCTGAAATAGCTGGTGGCGGCAAGGGTCTGGCTGCTCAACGCGAGCAGGCCAAGGGCCACGGCCAGCGGGGTGCGGGCGAACGTCATGGTGGATTCCTCCGAGGGTTTGGACACAGGGGCGGTGCGTGGTCGCAACGACGGCCAGAGTCTCGTGACCGGGCATTACAAGCCTGTGTCCGGGCCTGGCCCGGAAGTGCCTACTTCGGCGGCGGCCGCAAAAACGACATCGGCTGCGCCAGCAGGCGCTGGCGTATCGCACGGGTGATGCGGCTGCGGTCGGCCACGCGCACGCCGCGCGAACGCAGCGCCACCTTGAAGGCCAGCCAGAAGCTCACGCCAACGTTGAGCACACCCGTGACGGCGATGCCGGCCACGCACCACCAAAAGTCCGCTTCGGCCAGCAGTCCCCACCCGAGCGCGCCCAGCGCCGCCGCCAGTTGGCCAGTGGCCAGGGTCACGTGGCGCACGTCCAGCGGCAGGCCCACAAAAGCCAGCAGCGCCGGCACCAGGCCCAGCATCAGACCCAGCGACACATTGGCGGCCATGCCCGACACGTTGGCCCGCCACCATGCCGCCCAGCGCCGCGCGCGCGCCGCGCCCAGCGTGGCGACGATGCGCGGGTTCCAGGCAATGGCGCTGTCGAGGCGGTGAAACACAAACCAGTTTTCGGCCCAGCCGGCAACCAGCGAGCTGGCAAACAGCAGCACGCCGGTAAAGGCCGCAAACAGCGCCGTGGGGCCGAGCAGCGTCACGCTGTGCAGCACGTAGTGCGCGTCCTTGGTGCCCACCAGCGGCGCGCCGGCCAGCCCCACGGCGGCCCACTGCACGGCCAGCACCAGTGGCCCGCACAGCGCCAGGTTGCCCACGATGCCGGCCGTCTGTGACCGTATGAGCTGCGCCACGCGGTCGACAAAGGCCTGCACGTCGGCGTCGGTGGCATTGCCACCGGTGGGCAATGACGCGGCCATGGCGGGCGCCGTCATGGCCGGTTGCTTGGTGGCCACCGTCCAGTGCAGCAGCATCACAAAGACAAAGCTGATGGCGTAGTTGGCGCCTGACCACACACCGGTCCAGAAGGCTGTCATGCCCAGCGCCGCAATGGCGAACTTGACGAAGGTGGTGCCGGCAATCACCGCACCGCCACCGGCCGCACGGCGCAGCATGTCGCGGTATTCGCCGTGGTCGCGGGTGATGTAGTGCTCACCCGTTTCGGCGCTGCGTTCGGCCACCTGGCGCGCCAGCAACGAGTAATGCCGCGCCAGCAGCGCGCGCAGGCCGCGCAAGTCGGCCAGCGCCTGCACCAGGCCCAGCAGCAAGCGCTTGGCTTCTGGCACCGGCTCGGGCGCAAGGACGCAATTGACGAGTTGCTCGATGCGCTGCGTGCGGCCCTGCAACTGGTCAAGCTCAAACACGATGTTCACCGACACGCCGTACTGCTCCAGGTGCGGCATCACGCTGGCGGCGGCGCGGCGGCATGCGTCAAGCAGGGCGCGCAGGTAGGCGGCCTCTTGCAGCGCGTCGTCGTGGCGTCCTTCCAGCACCGCCGTGCGCAGTGCCGTGGCGCTGGCGTTGAGCTGCCGGAAGGGTTGGTCCTGCAGCAGGGCGTCGTCCATGCGCTGGCGCAGTGCCGGTGCATAACCGGCCGCGTTGACGGCACTGACGAGAATGTGGATGGCTTCGAGCAGCGTGTCGCGTGTGGTGGTGCCCCCGGGGCCCAGCAGCGCAGCGGCGCGCTGCAGCGTGGGGGTGTCCAGCGCCTCTAGCCAGCCGGCGTCTTCAGGCTCGAAGAGCAGCGCAAACAAGGCCGCCAGGTCGCGTGTCTCGGGTGTGCCGGGCAGCAGGCGCTGGTGCACACGCGACAGCAGCTCGCTGCCGAAAGACAGCCGCGCGCCGAAGCCGAAGTCAGCGTAGAGCGACGCCGCGTCAATGTCGCGCCAGAAGGCCTGCGCCAGGCCCTGCACCTTGTCGCGCAGCGCGTCGTGGCGGTCGATCTGGTTGAGCAGGTGGCGCATCCGCAGCACCGGCAGCGGTGTGCGAGGCTCGTCGGTGGGGGTGGTGCTGCCAAGCTCGGTGCGCGGTGCGTGCCGCAGCCATTCCATCAGACGCGCCAGCCACAGGTGGCGCTCGGCCAGAGGGGCTTTGGCGTCGGCGGCGTTGATGAGTGCGGTGAGGTCCCAGGCTGCGGCCATGGGCGTCAATGCAAGGCGCCGGGCGACACCAGCAAGAACTCGGGCACCAAGGCTTCAAACGGATGCGCGTCTTCGGTCATGCAGAAAAAGGTGCCCTGCATGTGGCCGTGCGGGGTGTCTATGCGTGTCCAGCTGCTGTATTCAAACTGCTCGCCGGGCTTGAGCAGCGGCTGGTGCCCCACCACGGCCAGGCCACGCACATTGTCTTGCTGGCCGTTGGCATGGGTGACGACCCAGTGCCGTGCAATCAGCTGCCCGGTGATGTTGCCGGTGTTGCGGATGGTGACCGTGTAGGCAAAGGCAAACGGGCCTTCGGGTGGTTGCGACTGGTCGGCAAGGTACTGCACACGCACGTCACAGGTGAATTCGGGCTTGGCCATGCCGGATATTCTAGGAGCGCCTCCTAAAATCGTCTCGATGACGACCTACCGCATCGCTCCCAGCATCCTCTCGGCCGACTTTGCCCGCCTGGGCGAAGAGGTCCGCGCCGTTATTGCGGCCGGTGCCGACTGGATCCACTTTGACGTGATGGACAACCATTACGTGCCCAACCTCAGCGTCGGGCCCATGGTCTGCCAGGCCCTGCGCAAGCACAGCAGCGTGCCCATCGACGTGCACCTGATGGTGCAGCCAGTGGACGCCTTGGCGCAGGCCTTTTGCCAGGCCGGTGCCGACCTGGTGAGCTTCCACCCTGGCGCCAGCGCGCACGTGGACCGCACGCTGCAGCTCATCAAGGCCGAAGGCAAGCAGGCGGGGCTGGTGTTCAACCCCGCCGAGCCGCTGGACGTGCTGGAATGGGTCATCGACAAAGTGGACCTGGTGCTCATCATGAGCGTCAACCCCGGCTTTGGCGGGCAGAGCTTCATTGACAGCGCGCTGCGCAAGCTTGAACGTGCGCGCAAGCTCATCACCCGCACCGGCCGTGACATACGCCTTGAAGTGGACGGGGGCATCAAGATCGACAACATCCGCCGCGTGGCCGATGCAGGCGCCGACACCTTTGTGGCCGGCAGTGCCATCTTCGGCCAGCCCGACTACAAGCGTGTGATTGACGCGATGCGGCGCGAGTTGGCTGCATAACGCCAAGCCTGGCGGTGCGCTGGCGTGCGCCAGCACGGTGCCGCCCATCAACCGGCCGCATGCGGGGCCATGCCTTGCGCAGCCACCCGTGTGGCGTTTGTCGCACGGGGCCGCAGGCACGGGGCCTGGCTGCGCGCATTGCGGTGTCTACCCTAAAGTCAAGCGTTAGCGTGCCGATGACATGCGCAGCAGGCTGCCCCCCACGGTGGGCGGGGTGGCCGGTTTCGAGTGAGGCGCGAGATGAAATTCAGAGAAGTCGCTATCTTCAACGGGGACACCTACAAGGTTCCCCAGTGTGTGCAGCGCATCGACACCCGGGCCACGCATGGCTGGCAGTTGCGTTATGGCGGCACCAAGCTGTTTTCGGACCACAGCCCCGACGGCAGTGGTGCGGCCGACGCACTGGAAAAGGCCACCCGCGAGCTGCTCAAGCGCATTGCCGCGCTGCCCGCACCTTCGCTGCTGCAGCGTGGCCCGAGCCAGAACAAGGGCAACGACCTGCCGGTGGGCATCTCGGGCCCGGTGGTGCGCCAGCGCGCCAAGAGCCAGGTGCGCGACTGCAGCCTGAGTGTGCTGATACCGCGCTTTGGGCAGACGCCGCAGCGCAGGTCCATCTACATCGGCACTGAAAACACCTACACCGTGGCACGTTTTGAAGCCGCGCTGGCCCGTGCCGTGGCGCTGCGCAGCGCCGCCGAAGGGGCCTACGACCTGGCCACCACGCGCCACAAACGTGCCCAGGCGCGCGCACTGAAACAAGAGATGAAGAACGCTCGCTGAGGCCCCGTTCGCTGACGGCCGCGCGCTGAAAACGGTTGGCCAAAAGCGGCTCGGTGAAGGCCGCGCCCCGGCGATGGCTGCGCCGGCCGCGCGGTTGGCGCAGGCCCGGTGGGTCTGCGCGACACTGCGGGCATGAAGCCCCCGCACACCCATCGTCCGCCCCGCACCCGGGCACTTGACGCCCGCACCCTGTGGCGGCTCAGCCGCATCGGCGGCGTGGCGCTGGCGCCTGACGGCCGGCGCGCCGTGTGTGCGGTGACGCAGTTTGACGTGGACGACAACAGCAGCCGCACCGCGCTGTGGATGCTGCACACCCACGGCGGCGCGCCGCTGCAGTTGACGCATGGCGGCAGCAAGGACGGCCAGGCGGCTTGGTCGCCAAAGGGCGAACGCATCGCCTTTGTGTCGCGGCGCGACCAACAGGGCCACAACGACGACACCCCGCAGCTTTATGTCATCAACCCCGACGGCGGCGAGGCGCAGCGTGTCAGCCACTTCGGCCCCGGCGTTGAAAGCTTCAAGTGGCTGCCCGACGGCCGGCGCATCGTCTTTGCCGCCTGGGTGTGGCCTGCGCTCAAAGGTGCCGCTGCGCAGAACAGGGCGCACAAGGCCTTTGCCGAGCGAAAGGAAACCGGCTACGCCACCAGCCAGGCGCAGTACCGCTACTGGGACCACTTCATCCCGCAAGACCGTGTGCTGCACCTGCTGCTGCTGGACACGGCCACCGGCGCCGTCACCGACCTCTTTGAAGGCACGGCCTTTGAGCTGCCGCGTGAATGCGACAGCAATGCCGCCTACGACGTGCACCCCAGCGGCTTGCGCCTGGCCTTTGCCCACGACCCGGCCGCCACGCCAAGCCTGGGCCAACCCATGGCACTGACCGAGCTCACGCTGCGCGGGCGGCGCTTCAAGCCGCTGGTGCAAGACGCCGCCTGGGACCTGGCCGCGCCGCGCTACAGCCCCTGTGGGCGCTGGCTGGCCGCAGCCGCTGCGAACGTGGGCCGGGCGCACACGGCCTTCAACCAACTGGCGGTGGTGGACCTGGCCAGCGGCAAGTGGGCCGCGCTGGGTGCCGATTGGGACCACGCCGTAGATTCGACGCTGCGCTGGGCTGCCGACAGTGGCGCGCTTTATTTCGCCGCCGACCAGCGCGGCCGCTGCCACTTGTGGCGGCACGACCTGGCGAGCGGGCAGTTCAGCATTGTGTTTGCGGGCGGCAGCGTGCAGGGCTTTGACGTGGCCAATGGCGGGGCCGCAGATGTGCTGCTGGTGGCGGCCGACAGCGCGCTGCACCCCACGCAGGTGCATGCCGTGCTGGCCGGCGCCGCACCGCTGCGACTGGAGCACTTCAACGACGACATCTTGCGTGGCGTGGCCTTGGGCAAGGTGCAAGAGGTCACCGTGCAGGGCGCGTTGGGTGACGGCGTGCAGATGTGGTTGACATTTCCGCCCGGCTTCAAGGTGCGCCGCAAACACGCGGTGACGCACGTCATCCACGGCGGCCCCTATGCGGCGGCGGGTGACACCTTTGCCTGGCGCTGGAACCCGCATGTGTTTGCCGCTGCCGGTGCTGGCCAGGTCATTGCGCAGGTCAATTTCCACGGCTCCAGCGGCTTTGGCTGGGCTTTCAGGCACAGCCTCATTGGCCGCCAGGGTGAACTGGAACTGCAAGACATTGAAGCCGCCACCACCTGGCTGCTGCAGCAGCCCTGGGCCGACGCCACGCGGGTGTGCGCCACCGGCGGCAGCTACGGCGGTTTTCTGGTGGCCTGGATGAACGGCCACATTCCTGCCTGGCCACAAGGCCGCTACCGCGCCTATGTGTGCCACGCCGGTGTGTTTGACCGGGTGTCCACCTTCAGTGCCGACAGCTACCCCGTGCGCCCCAAGGACCTGGCCGCGGTCTATTGGCTGGACATGCCCCGCGTGCTGGCGCAAAGCCCACATGCCTTTGCCGCGCAGATGGCAACGCCCACGCTGGTGATCCACGGTGCCAAGGACTACCGCGTGCCCGACTGCAACGGCCTGGCCTACTACAACACGCTCAAGGCGCGGGGCGTGGACGCGCGGCTGCTTTGGTTTCCCGACGAAAACCACTGGGTGCTCAAGCCGCGCAACAGCCTGCTGTGGTACGCCGAGTTCCTGGCCTGGCTGGCGGCGCACACGCGGCCTGCCAGGCCGCGTGTGCGCCAATCCCGTGGGGTTGAACGGTTGCTGCACGGCAGCTGACACTGCACTAGCATCCGCAGCCTTCGCCGCCTGCGGCACCACGCGACACTTGCCATGCCCCTGCCTTCGCGCCCGTTTCAAGCCGCCATCGTCGACCTGGACGGCACCATGGTCGATACCGTGGGTGACTTTGAAATGGCCTTGCGCCTGGCGCTGGCCGATCTTGGGCACCGGCCTGTGGGGCGCGACTTCATTGCCCGCACGGTGGGCAAGGGCAGTGAACACCTGATCGCGCGCACCTTGGCCGAAGTGGGCGCTCCGGCGTCTGACTACGATGCCGCCTGGGCGCGATATCAGCACCATTACATCGCCATCAACGGGCAGCACTCGGCCGTCTACCCGGGCGTGCTGCAGGGCCTGGCTGCGCTGCGCGGCCTGGGCCTGCGCCTGGCCTGCCTGACCAACAAACCCAACGCCTTTGCGCAGCCACTGCTGGCGCAAAAGGGCTTGGACGTCTTCTTCGAGTTTGCCTTTGGTGGTGACGCCTTTGCGCGCAAGAAGCCTGACCCGCTGCCCCTGCTGCAAACCTGCAAGGCCCTGGGCACCGACCCCGGCCACACGCTGATGGTGGGGGATTCGCAAAACGACGCCGACGCCGCACGCGCCGCCGGCTGCCCAGTGGTGCTGGTGGGCTACGGCTACAACCACGGCGAGCCGGCGGCCAGTGCCAGGCCCGACGCGGTGATCGCCAGCCTGGCCGACCTGCCAGCGCTGCTGGCGCCAGCGGCTGCGCTGCGCTGAAGCGGCCTGCGCTGATCCGATCTGACCACTGGGCACCGGCTGCTTGCCCAAGCCTCAATGTCACTTTCTGGCTGCTAAACTGGCGCCCAACATGTGCCCCGCCAACCACGCCAACGCTGCCCACCGCGCCGGTCCCTGCGACCGGGGAGCCTGGCCCTGGCGTCGCTCGCCCCGCCTCGCCTGACCCTCAGCGGCCAGGCCCAGTTGCCGCGTCGCGCACCGCGCCGGCACCTTCCAGAGTTGACCGCAGCCAGCGCAGCCTCTGCGCGGCGTGCACAAGGGCATCACCGTGATCACCGAACTTGAATTCAAAAGCCTTGCAGGGCAGGGCTTCAACCGCATACCGCTCATCAAAGAGGCCTTTGCAGACCTCGAAACACCGCTGTCGCTGTACCTCAAGCTGGCGGGTGGCGCCCGCCACAGCTTCTTGCTGGAAAGCGTGGTGGGCGGCGAGCGTTTCGGCCGCTATTCCTTCATCGGCCTGCCGGCCAAGACCCTGCTGCGCGCCAGCGGTTTTGTCACTGAAGTCGTCACGGGCGGCGTGGTGGTGGAAACCTTCCACGGCAACCCGCTGGACTTCATTGCCGCCTACCAGCAGCGTTTCAAGGTGGCCCTGCGTCCCGGTTTGCCACGGTTTTGTGGTGGGCTGGCGGGCTACTTCGGCTACGACGCCGTGCGCTATATAGAGCCCAAGCTGGCCCACACCTGGAAGAGCGGCGGCGTGGACACGCCCGACATCCTGCTGCTGCAGACCGAAGAACTGGCTGTCATCGACAACCTGTCGGGGCGGCTGTACCTCATCGTCTACGCCGACCCGGCCCAGCCCGAAGCTTTCTTCAACGGCAAGAAGCGTTTGAGTGAGCTGGCGGACAAACTTCGCTACAGCGTCACCGCGCCGCCCGTCAAGCGTGGGCCCAGCTACGCGGTGGAGCGGCAGTTTGAAAAGGCTGACTACATCCGCGCAGTGGAACGCAGCAAGGAATACATCGCCGCCGGCGACATGATGCAGGTGCAGATGGGCCAGCGCCTGCAAAAGCGCTACACCGAAAGCCCGCTCAGCCTGTACCGCGCGCTGCGCTCGCTGAACCCGTCGCCCTACATGTACTTCTACGACATGGGCGACTTCCAGATCGTGGGCGCGTCACCCGAGATTCTGGTGCGGCAGGAGCACACACCGGAAGGTGGCAAGGTCACCATTCGGCCGCTGGCGGGCACACGCCCGCGCGGCGCCACGCCCGAGCTGGACAAGGCGCTCGAACACGAGCTGCAGGCCGACCCCAAGGAGCGCGCCGAGCACTTGATGCTCATCGACCTGGCGCGCAACGACATCGGCCGCATTGCCAAGACCGGCAGCGTGAAGGTGACGGACGCGTTTGTGATCGAACGCTATTCCCACGTGATGCACATCGTGAGCAACGTTGAAGGCATGCTGAAAGACGGCATGACGAGTCTGGACGTGCTCAAGGCCACTTTCCCAGCCGGCACGCTGACGGGCGCACCCAAGATCCGCGCCATGCAGATCATTGACGAGCTGGAGCCCGTCAAACGTGGCATCTACGGCGGCGCCTGCGGTTACTTGAGTTTTGCCGGCGACATGGACGTGGCCATTGCCATACGCACCGGCATCATCAAGAACAACACGCTGTATGTGCAGGCCGCAGCCGGCGTGGTGGCCGATTCAGTGCCCGAAACAGAGTGGGCTGAAACCGAACACAAGGCGCGTGCGCTGATCCGTGCGGCAGAACTCGTGGAAGAGGGGTTCTGACCATGCTGCTGATGATCG
>CAZUKT010000016.1:0-12089 GCA_964620975.1 uncultured Rubrivivax sp.
TTGAACTGTTCAGGCAAACCGGCCGCGTGGTGGTGTACGACCCGAATGGGTTCATGGAGTCCTCGTTCGTCGCCATCCTGACGGGCCTCGGAATTCATCCTTCGAATTACGACCCATTCGTCGATCTGATGGATCTGGAGCGGTTGCGCCAGCACTTCGAGGGTGTGCACAAGGCGATCGCAATGACCGTACGCGACATGCCTGATCACACCGATTACATCGCACGTCACGTCGCAGCCCCCGCTGTGCCGTGTCCACCTGGCGACCTGACTTGAACGCCCCGGCCTTGACGAAGACTCAAGCGCCAACGTCCGGCACGGGCGTCTGGACGGCGGGCAGTCTGAAGTACACGACCGCAGGGCTCACGCTCCTGTTCCTGTGGCTTCTCTTCGGTGACTTCGCGTACATGCTGCGCGAACGTTCAGCCGCGCCGGCCACTCAATTGATGCTGAAGCAGTATCAGGCGTCCGACTTCGCGACCGGGATCTTTCTGCTGACGATCCCACAGGCAATCATCTTCTTCCTTGGCCCCGTGATCAGCTACTGGAGTGATCGCCATCGCGGCCGCTGGGGCCGGCGCATCCCGTTTCTGCTGTGGCCGACACCGATCACTTCGCTCGCCATGGTCGGCTTGGGCTACAGCCCGTTTCTCGGCACCGCACTGCACCACTGGTTGGGACGAAGCCCAGGCACCGAGCACCTGACCATCCTGATGGTGATGGTGACCTTCTGGACGATCTTCGAGATCGGCGTCGTCATCTCGAACTCGGTCTTTAACGGCCTGATCAACGACGTGGTTCCACGTGCCTGGTTGGGGCGCTTCTACGGCATGTTCCGGGCCGTCGGTCTGGCGGTCGGCATTCTCTTCAACTATCAGATCATCGGACAGGTCGAGGGCAACTTCACGCTCTTCTTCACCTGCATCGGATTGATCTACGGGGTCGGCTTTTCCATCATGTGCCTGAGGGTTCGGGAAGGGTCATACCCACCGCCGCCCGCACGCGAAGTTGGCACGAGCCTGTTTCGTGTGGCGATTGGAGACTACTACCGCGACTGCTTCTCGAGGCCGTACTACCTATGGGTGTTCTGCTTCGTTGGCCTGAGCACGGCCACCTTTCTGCCCGTCAACACCTTTGCCATTTTTGCCGCAAAGAGTTTCGGCATGAGCATGGAGGTGTATGGCAAGTACCTGGTCGCGACGTTTGCATGCTCGTTCCTGCTGTCCGTGCCAATCGGCTGGCTGGTCGATCGCTTTCATCCCATTCGGGTCGCGCAGGTGTCGCTGGTGCTGTACGGCAGTCTGCTGCTGATTGCGTTCTTCTTTCTGCGTGATCAAGCCTCATTCGGAGTCGCCCTGCTTATCCATGGCGTTGTTTCCGGCATCTACTGGACCGGCACGGCCGCGATCGGCCAGATGCTCTACCCGCAACTGAAGTTTGCCCAGTTCGGTGCGGCAGGAGGGCTCATCACGGCCGCCTTCAGCATGTGCTTGGGCCCTGTGCTCGGGCTGCTTCTCGATGCCTTGGGCAATGACTACCGATATACCTTCCTGACCGGCAGTGTGCTGGCGTTCGCGTCTGTTGGCCTGGGTTGGGTGGTCTATCGGAAATGGCAAAAGCACGGTGGGCAGCGCGACTACGTCGCACCAACTTGAGACTCTTTCGCGACAGGCGCCAAAGTCAACAAACACCTTCGATCAACATGACGTCTTACACACTGAAAGTCAACGACCAAAGCCGCGCCGTCGATGTGGCCGATGACACGCCGCTGCTTTGGGTGCTTCGGGATCACCTGTCGCTGTTCGGAGCCAAGTACGGTTGCGGAATCAAACAGTGCGGGGCCTGCATGGTCCACGTGGATGGCAAGGCAACACGCTCTTGCATGACGCCCGTGTCCGCAGTGGGCCAGCAAGCGGTCACCACAATCGAGGGTCTCGATGCCGCCGGGGCGCATCCGCTTCAAAGTGCCTGGTGTGAACTGGATGTTTCTCAATGTGGTTACTGCCAGGGTGGGCAGATCATGGCTGCCGCAGCTCTTCTGAAGCAGCACCCCTCGCCGACCGATGAACAGATCGATGCCGCCATGGCCAGGGTGCTTTGCCGTTGCGGCACCTATGTTCGGATTCGCGCGGCCATCAAGGAAGCTGCCGCAAAGATGGGAGGTCGCAAATGAGATCGCCGATCTCGAAGCCTCGCCGGCGATTCCTTCAAGTTTCGGCGCTGGCCGGGGGTGGCCTGCTGTTGAGCCACGTACTTGCACAGTCGACCAGGCTGCAGCCCGCCGCAAGGCCGCAGCAGCGTGGGAAGGGCCCATTCACGCCGAGTCCGTTCATCAAGATCAGGCCCGATGGCGCCGTCATCCTGGTTGCCAAGATTCCCGAGTTGGGCCAGGGCGTGAAGACCGCCTTGCCGATGATCTTGGCAGATGAACTGGGTGCGGACTTCTCGACAGTCCAGATCGAGTTCGGCACGCTGGACTCCAGGCTCGGTGCGCAAGAGGCGGGTGGAAGCATGTCGGTCTTCGACAGCTACCAACCTCTGCGCGAAGCCGGGGCCTTGGCCCGCACGCTGCTGATCCGGGCGGCCGCCAGTCACTGGGCTGTGCCGGCAAAGGAATGCATCGCCGCAGACTCCAAGGTGACTCACCGGCCCACTGGGCGATCGCTGACATTCGGCTATCTTGCGTCCAGGGCCGCCGCATTGCCATTTCCGGCGGCTTCGGACATCGTCTTGAGACAGCCGCATGAACAGCGACTGATCGGCCAGCGGATTGGCGGCGTTGACAACCAGGCCATCGTCACCGGGCGGCCCCTTTTTGGCATCGACCAAACGGCGCCCGGCATGGTTCACGCCGTCTACGTGAAGTGTCCGACATCAGGCGGCAGAGTCGCCTCCGCGAACCTCGATCACATCAAGCGGCTTCCCGGAGTCCTTGACGCATTCATCCTGAGTGGCACCTCGGACCCCTATGGACTCCTGCCTGGCGTTGCCATCGTCGGGAACTCAACGTGGTCGACTTTCGAGGCGCAGGACGAATTGCGCGTGACCTGGGAAACCACCGCAAAGACTGGTCAGGACTCTGCGGCTTATGAGCGGCGCGCCGCTGAGCTTGGGAGCACGCAGGGTTCGATCGTGAAGAGCGTCGGGGACGTGCCAGCAGCCCTGCGCTCAGCAGCCAAGTCGGTCTCGGCTGCCTATCACTATCCCTTCCTTCATCATGCGCCGCTGGAGCCGATGAATGCATTGGCCATTCCGCTGCCCGGTGGTGGAATGAAGATCGTTGCGCCAACCCAGTCGCCCGAGGACGCGCAGAAGCTTGCCGCCAAGGTGCTGAACTTGCCCAAGGCCAAGGTCGAATTGCAGTTCACCCGCAGTGGCGGGGCTTTCGGCCGCAGGCTCGTCAATGACTTCGTCGCCGAGGCTGCTGCGATTGCCCAGCGAGTCGGGCGCCCCGTGAAACTGACATGGCGTCGAGACAGTGACACTCAGCATGGCCAATACAGGCCCGCAGGCTGGCACTTCCTGCAGGCCGGACTCGACGCTGCAGGCAAGCCGGTTGCCTGGCGAAACCACTTTGTGACCGTCGGGCTCAACAGCACATCGAAGCCCGGTACGGCTGCGGACATCGACGGCAACGAGTTTCCAAGTCGCCTTCTGCCCAACTTTCGGCTGGAGCAGTCCGTCCTCAGCACCAACGTCCCCACCAGTTGGTGGCGCGCACCGGGCGCCAATGGCTTTGGGTTCGTTTTCCAGAGCTTTGTCGACGAACTCGCGCACGCAGCGGGCAAGGATCCTTTGGAGTTTCGCTTGGCCATGCTCGGCGAGGACCGTGTCCTGGCGGGCACAGGGCGCGGGGACCCCGCCTTCGACACGGCACGCATGAAGGCGGTGCTCAGGCTCGCGGCCGAGCGCGCGGGCTGGGGCAAGCGCCTGCCGGCTGGATCCGGACAAGGCATTGCCTTTCAATTCAGCCACCAGGGCTACGTCGCCGAAGTGGCGGAAGTCAGCGTCTCGCCAGAAGGCGTGCTCGCCGTGAAGCGCGTCACCGCAGCGGTGGACGTGGGGCTGATCATCAACCGCAGCGGCGCTGAAAGCCAGGTTCAGGGCTCGATCATGGATGGGCTGAGCGCCGCCTGGTTGCAGGAGATCACGATCGCCGCAGGGGCCGTGGAGCAGTCCAACTTTGACGACTTTCCTGTATTGCGGATCGATGCCGCCCCGAAGCAGGTGGACGTGCACTTCATCGAGAGCAGAACCGCCCCGACAGGGTTGGGCGAGCCAGCCCTTCCGCCTGTGGCACCCGCCGTCTGCAACGCGATCTTCGCGGCAGTCGGAACACGCATTCGGCGACTGCCGATTTCCAGAACAGACCTCAAGTGGGATCCCACCAAGATGAAAGCAACGATTCTCCAAGGCGCTGACATCGGGTCGCCGCGGCTGCGCGGCGAAACCCGGCAGACGTCCACCGCCATCCAACTGCTGGCAGGCGGCGTCGACATCTGGGGGGCACGCGACGAAGGTCACTTCGCGCATCTGCCCGTGAGCGAGGACTTCGATATCTGCGCCCGAATGGACTCGCTGGAGATGGCCGACCTCTACACCAAAGCCGGGATCATGTTCAGATCATCCCTTGGCGACGGCGCACCGCATGTCATGTTGTTTGCGTTTGGCAACAACGAGCCGCGCAACAAGAACAACGGCGGCCTGGAGTTCCAGTTCCGCAAGGAGGAAGGCGGCCTGTGCGCGGCCATCTATCCGCCGCAGCCGCTTCCTGCCGCACCCGACTTCCCGGTGGCCTTTCCACAGGTGTGGCTGAAGCTGGCTCGAAGGGGCGACACCTTCACGGGGCTGTTCAGCCGCGACGGAGCGAATTGGAAGACGTATTGCACGCACAGCCAGAAGCTGCCGCGCAGCGGATTCCTTGGGCTGGCGGTCACGGCACACAACGACGCGCAACGCGTGGCCGCAAGCTTCAGCGATCTGCTCGTGGGCTGAACGAACCTCTCACTGGAGTGCCACGGCTATCGAACCCGTGGCCACGCGCATTGGCTTCGATATCGAATTGCACTGAAGGTGATGGACATGGATAGCTTGGAAGGCAAGTGGTCGCTCGTGACCGGCTCAAGTCGCGGCGTTGGCCGGTATCTCAGCGCAGGGCTGGCAAGGCTGGGCTCGAACGTGGTCTTGCACAGCAGGGACCTGGCTCACACCGAGCAACTAGCAGTCGAGATTCGAGCCCTGGGCGTCCGTGTGGTCTGCGTGTCGGGCGAACTCGCCGATCAGGCGCAGTTGGACGAGATGCTGACGCAAGCCCTGCAACAGGCCGGGCAGATCGACGTTGTTTACAACAACGCGGCCATCATGGCGCCATTCCGCGAGAACTTCTTCGACGTGCCCGCAGAGGACTATCGCAAGAGCTTCGAGGTCAACGTCATCAGCCTGGCGCGAATCTGCCACCGGCTGGTGCCGCCCATGATCGCGCGCAAGTGGGGGCGCGTAATCAACCTCACGTCGGGCATCCAGGATCAACCCGAACTGTCGGCGTATTCGATCTCGAAGGCCGCGGTCGACAAGCTGGTGCGCGACTTCGCGCCGAAGCTGGTCGGCACTGGCGTGCAGATGAACCTGCTGGATCCTGGCTGGCTGCGCACCGACCTGGGCGGGCCCCGCGCGCCCAACGATCCTAGCGCCGTGCTGCCCGGCGCACTGGTGCCGGCGCTGCTGGACGACGGGGTCAGCGGCCGCTTCTTTCGAGCGCAGGACTACTTCGGCCTGTCGCTTTCGTCGGCGCTCGAGAAGGCGCGCGGCCAATGAGCCAGGAGGCACGTCCTACCGACGGCTTGGATGGCATCGACATCGATGCCGCTGTGGCCTGCATGGCCCGCAAGCTGGCCCTCTACGACGACCATCAGAGCGACAAGTCGGCCTACCCGAACGAGGCCAAGGCCGATCGATGGTCGACCGTGCCCGCAGCCGACTGGGTGAGTGGCTTCTACCCCGGCGCCCTGTGGTACGTCTACGAGTTCGCAATGCGCCGACAGTGGCCGGATCGCGAGCAATGGCGACAGCGCGCCCACACCTGGACGACCGGGCTGACGCACGAGCAGTTCACCACCACCAACCATGATCTGGGCTTCATGATCATGGACAGCTTTGGCCATGCCTTTCGCCTGACGGGCGAAGCGGCCTACAAGTCGGTCGTGCTCCAGGCCGCAGAGTCGCTCTCGAAGCGCTTCAGCGAGACCGTCGGAATGATCAGGTCCTGGGGCGCCATCGACGACCCTGAGAACTTTGTCGTGATCATCGACAACATGATGAACCTGGAACTGCTGGTCTGGGCATCGGACAACGGCGGCTCGGAGCGTTACCGGCAAGTCGCCACGCAGCACGCCGACCGCTCGCGGGTGGAGTTCTTCCGGCCCGATCAGAGCACCTATCACGTCATCGATTTCAACCCGCATACAGGTAACCCGAAGCGCAAGTACACGCACCAGGGCCTGGCCGATGAGAGCTGCTGGTCGCGGGGCCAGACCTGGGCCATCTACGGCTACGCCTACCTCTTCGAGGCCACCGGGGACAGGCGCTATCTGGAGCAGTCCGTCGCGGCCGCCGACTACTACCTAGCGCGCCTGCCGGCGGATCACGTGCCACCATCGGACTTCGACAGCGGCCTGGCGGGCCTGGAATACAAGGACACGAGTGCGGCTGCGCTGGCGTCTTGCGCCTTCTTCCGGCTCAGTCGTCTGTGCCCGGAGGCGGCCGACAAGGCCCGCTTCCGGCGGGCGGCCGTCGACGCGCTGAAGAGCCTTGTGCAGGCGCCCTATTTTTCGTCTTCGCCAAGCCATGCCAGCGCGCTGCGCTACCAGGCCCGCAACTTCCACGCGGACGCCAGCCACCGCCTGACGAATACCGGCCTGATCTTTGGCGACTACTTCCTGCTGGAAGCACTGCTGGCCTATGACAGCGCCCACGCGGCAAACAATTGAGGCCGATCGTGATGACCAGAAACGACTCTTCGAACGCTGAAGGCCCCAGGCTGTCGGCCATGGTCTACGGCACTTGGCGGCTGCTCGACGACAAGCCTTCCCTACAGGACATCAACCACCGCTTGAATCGTTGCGTCGAACTGGGGATCACGACCATCGACACGGCAGAGATCTATGGTGGGTACCGGGTGGAGGCAGCAATCGGAGGCGCCATGGCTCTCTCGCCCGGGCTGCGCGACAAGCTGGCCATCGTCACGAAGGCGGGCATCTACGTGCCCAACGACCTGAGCCCGGCGCGCAAGGTAGGCTTCTATGACGCCTCGGCGGCCCAACTCAGGACAAGTGTCGAGCAATCCTTGCGGCTGCTGGGCTGCGAGCAAGTCGAGCTGTTTCTCGTGCACCGCCCCGATTGGCTGACGGGCATCGACGACACAGCGCGCGGACTGAATCAGCTGGTGCAGGACGGCAAGATCCGAAAGGCAGGTGTCTCCAACTACAGCGCCAGCCAGTTTGCGGCCTTGAACAGCCTCATGGACGAGCCGCTGTTCACCAACCAGGTCGAATTCCACCTGCTGCGCATGGATCCCATGGTGGACGGCAGCTTCGACCAGTGCCAGCAACACCGGTTTCGGCCGATGGCCTGGAGTCCTCTGGCAGGGGGCCGGCTCTTTGATCCGAACGAGCCTGCAGCCGTACGGCTGGCCCAGACCGCGGCGGCCCTGTCTTCGAAGTACGGTGGAGCCACATTGGAGCAACTGGCCTACGCGTGGGTCATGGCGCATCCTAGCTGCCCATACCCCGTCATCGGAACGAACAAGATCGAACGCATCGAGAGCGCCGTCAAGGCCTCATCGATACGCCTTGAGCGGGAGGACTGGTATGCGCTCTGGGTCGCGGCTAAGGGGAACAACATCCCCTGACGATTGAAGTGCCTCCCGGCCCCGGTGGCCCGCCGCGCGCACGAAACCCAGCCCCCCCCTTGTGCCGTCGGCGACGGCGCCCAGGAAGCCATGACCCGCAAGGAGATTTGCTGTATGAAAACGTTGACCGTAGCGCTCGCAACTTGTCTGCTGGCCCTGTCCGCAACCGAGCCTGCGCGAGCCGCAGACAGCACCAAGGCGCCCGCGGGCTCAACTGCTGCGCGAGGCGACGTCAGGCAGGCCAGTCACGACTTCCAACTGAACATGCTCGACCCGGCGCTGTGGACGGTCGACACCGTCCACCTCGGCACCCGCCAACTGCAGATCACTGCCGACCGCAACAGTGAAGCCACGGTCATCCGCCCGACGTGGTCCGCGAGCGATCTTGCGTCATCTGAGGCCGACATCCGCAATGTCGAAAACAGTCGCCTGCATCTGTACCAAACGATCCAGGCCAGCGATTGCACGCAGGCCGAGGTCGAGTTCGAGATTCTGATTCCCACGGAGTACGTCCAGGAGGGCAAGCTGAGGCTGGTCTTCTCGCTGCAGGCCGGCGCCAAGGGCGACTATCTGTTCAACGGTCGAACGTTCAAGATGAGCGACTTTGCTGGTGCACCGGGTCAGTACCAGCGCATCCGGGTGAAGGCGAACCAGGACTTCACGGATGCGCCATCACCCAAGAAGCTGCGGGCCATCGAGCGCGTCAACTTCATCTTCCATCGCAATGGCTCGATGGTGGCGGCCCCCATCAAGATACGTCGGATCACGATCGCCCTGCACAGTGACCGCATCGTGCCACCGGAACCCGAGGCCAAAATCGTCAACCCGAACTCGCACTACGCGTTCCGTTACGGCTCGAAGCCGGCCATCGAACGGGTCCTTGCGCGTATCTCGGACGAAAATCTCGACATCGCCCGCAGACTGAACGACGACGCCTCAGGGCTGCTCCTCACGCCCTTGTGGTTGAAGGCCCAGATGCCGGTTGGGCACTCTGGCAAGGTCTCCCTGGTGCAGCCTCTGGGAGGCATGCATGACTTCGAAAAATTTGAAGTCCGGTACACACTGAACATTCCCCGTGCTTACTTCGAAGAAGGCAAGCTCGATTTGTACCTGTTCATCCAGGCCGGAGAAGCAGGCTTCCATCGTTGGAGCGGTGCGCAACGCAAGCTCTCCTCGTTCGTTCTCGATGCGGGCCGGGATGCTGTCCTGACGTTGACCGATCGCGATTTCGCGAGTCACGGAAAGCAACGCAATCAAATCGAATTCGTAGGCCTGCAATTGGTTCCCAGCGGTTCAACTTTGAACATGCCGATGACCCTGAAGAGCATCGAGGTGAAGCTTCACTGATGCAAGTCCGTGGGAAACGCATCGATGTAACTGGCCTTCTCGGTGGTTTGAGCGAAAGTCAAGTTCCAAGGTAGAGCGGTCGTTCGCTGAGAAAACTGCCACCGGCTCCTATGGGTCGAGGGCTGACGGCCGAGTCAGCGCGATCAGCGTCCGGTATCGGACACACTGACGACCTTCGCGGCATCGGGCGGGCGCGCGTCCACCGGACGCATGGGGAGTGAGGTTCGAGCCCGGCACCGCTCATCCCTTTCGCACCCGATTCCGGAATTCGTGTGGGCCTTTTTTGTGCGAGTGACTACCACCTGGCCACGCCGGCACTGGCCGCCACGGCCACGGCCACGGCCACGGCCACGGCCGAGGCCATCGACTTGTCGCAGCGGTTTTCTGACCATGCGCCGCTGACCATCGACCACGGCTTCACGCTCTGAAGGCAGTACCGCTGCGCCAGTTGTTGACGGCCAGCCGGACAACACCGTGGGCTTGGTGCACAGAGTCGAAGGGCGGCAGGGCGGCAGAGCGGCAGAATCCACCTGCTGCAGGGTCCATGATCCACCACCCACACATTCAGGAGCGCACGATGATCGGTTATGTCACCTTGGGCACCAACGATCTGCCACGCGCCGCCGCGTTCTACGACGCGCTGCTGGCCGATCTGGGCGCCAAGCGCTTGTGGGATTCACCCACCGGCATAGGTTGGGGTGTGTCCATGGACACACCGGCCCTGGCAGTGATGAAGCCCCATGACGGCCAGGCCGCCACGCGTGGCAACGGCACCATGGTGGCGCTGGTGGTGAAGACGCCCGCCCAGGTGGATGCGCTGCACGCCAAGGCGCTGGCCCTGGGCGGCACCGATGAAGGTGCGGCGGGCCCGCGAGGCGCTACTTTCTACTGCGGTTACTTCCGCGACCTGGACGGCAACAAGCTCAACCTCTTCTGCATGCCTGCCGCCGGCTGACACGTTGTGCGGGCCTGCGTGGCCCGCCGTTACACCCGAGGCAAAGCGCCCAATGCGGCAAATCCGGCGTCGTCGGCCTTGGCCTTCCATGCCGCGATAGCCTGGCCCATTTCACCGATGTCGAAGATGGCGCTTTGCAGCAGCGCCATCTGTTGCAGCGCGTCGGCCACGGGGTGGTCCACCGCATAGTTGATGGCGACCTTGGTGCCGGCAATGGCCAGCGGCGACTTGGCCGCAATGCGCCCGGCCAGCGCCAGCGCATGCGCCACGGTGCCCGGGGCGTCGGGCAACACGGCGTTCACCAGCCCCACGGCCAGGGCACGATCGGCGCCGATGCGGTCGCCGGTGTAGGCCATCTCGCGTGCCACGGCGGGGGGCACGATCTTGGGCAGCCGCTGCAGCACACCCAGGTCGGCCACCATGCCGATGTGGATCTCTTGCACGGTGAAAAAAGCGTCGGCGCTGCACACACGCAGGTCGCACACGGCGGCCAGGTCCAGCGCGCCGCCAATGCAGCCGCCCTGCACCGCCGCGATGACCGGGAAGCGTGCTTGTTCAACCGCGTCAAAACACCGCATCAACTGGCGCAGGTAGTCCTGGAAGGCCAGCCGAGCGCGCGCCGTGCCCGTGTCCAGCCCCGGCATGCCCGATGCAAACACGTCCAGTGCCATGCCCGCGCTGAAGTGCTTGCCGGTGGATGAGATCACCAGCACCCGTGTCTGCCCGGCGGCGTTGAGCAACTGCACCGCGTCGCGCAGCGCCGGGAAGAAGGCCGGCGTCATGGTGTTGAGCTGCTCGGGGCGGCACAGCTGCAAGTGGGCCACGCCGGTGGTGGGCTGCTCGATGCGGAAGAAAGGGGTTTGCATGGCGCCAGCATAAGCGCGGCCATGCTTCAATCGTCTTAATGGACACCCCGATGGACACCTTCACCACTGCCGACGGCAGCTCCCTTCACCTGCAACGCTGGCCCGCTGTGGGCCCGGCCCACGGCACCGTGCAGATCGTGCACGGCCTGGGCGAACACATGGGTCGCTATGCCGCCGTGGCTGCGGCGCTTAACGCCGCCGGCTGGCATGTGGCCGGGCATGACCACCGTGGCCACGGCCGCAGCGCCGGCCCGCGTGGGGGCATGCCGGCCGACGACACGCTGCTGGCCGACCTGGCCGCCGTCACCGACCACCTGCGTGGCCCAGGCCGCCACGTGCTGCTGGGGCACAGCATGGGTGGCCTAGTGGCGGCGCGGTTCGTGGCCGAGGCGCTGGCACCGGCGCCCGCCGCGTGGTGCAGACAGGTGGACGGCCTGGTGATGTCGTCACCCGCACTTGACGCCGGTTTGGGTGCAGTGCAAAAGCTGCTGCTGGCTGTGCTTGGCCGGCTGGCACCTGACCTGCGTGTGCCCAACGGTTTGAACGCTGCGTGGGTGAGCCGCGATGCCGAGGTTGTGAAGGCCTACCTGGCCGACCCGCTGGTGCATGACCGCGTCACGCCCCGGCTGGTGCGCTTTATCGTCGACGCCGGTGAGCAGGTGCTTGCCGTGGCGCCGAAATGGCAAGTGCCCACGCTCTTGATGTGGGCGGGTGCCGACCGCTGCGTGGCGCCTGCTGGCAGCGCGGTTTTTTCCGCCGCTGCGCCGCCGGCCGTGGTGCGCGCCCATTTGCTGCCGGGCCTGTACCACGAGATCTTCAACGAGCCCGAGCGGGAGCACGTGCTGGCGCATTTGCTGCAATGGCTGGCCTCGGCGCCTTGGGCACTGCACGTCACGCCGGCAAGATAGTGGCGACACCTCGGGCCGGGTGTGCCGAGTGGACTGTGCGGCATGGCGCCACACCGTTCTAGACTTGGCGCCCCACAGTGCCCCGGAGCGCCCATGAACGCACCCACC
>CAZUKT010000016.1:12099-17310 GCA_964620975.1 uncultured Rubrivivax sp.
GCCAGAAGCCGCTGCACTGGCCGCCTACGCCAATGAAGCCTGGGACCAGCGCATCGTGCCCGCGCTCACCGACTACATCGCGGTGCCGGCCAAGAGCCCGATGTTTGACGCCGCGTGGTCAGAACACGGCCTGATTGACCGTGTGGTGCGCGACGCCGCGTGCTGGGTAGAAGGCCGGCAGGTGGCGGGCCTGACGCTCGAAGTGCTGCGCATCGAGGGCCGCACGCCGGTGATCTTTTTTGACATCCCGGCCACCCGGGCCGACAGCGCTGACACCGTGCTGATGTACGGCCACCTGGACAAACAACCCGAATTCAGCGGCTGGCGCAAAGACCTGGGCCCCTGGACACCCAAGTACCAGGACGGCCTGCTCTACGGCCGGGGCGGCGCTGACGACGGCTACGCTGTTTACGCCGCCATTACCGCCATTGAAGCGCTCGACCGGCAGGGCGTGCCACGCCCGCGCTGCGTGGGGCTCATTGAAGCCAGCGAAGAAAGTGGCTCGCCCGACCTGCCGGCCTACATCGCCGCACTGAACGGCCGCCTGGGCAATGTGAGCCTGGTGGTGTGCCTGGACAGCGGTGCCGGCAACTATGAGCAGCTGTGGCTGACGACCAGCCTGCGTGGCATGGTCAGCGGTGTGCTGAAGGTGGAAGTGCTCACCGAAGGCATCCACTCGGGCGACGCCAGCGGCCTGGTGCCCAGCAGCTTTCGCATCCTGCGGCAGGTGCTGGACCGGCTTGAAGACAGCAAGACCGGCCACCTGCTGCCGCAGAGCTTTCATTGTGAGATCCCGGCCGCGCGAACCGCCCAGGCCCAGGCCACGGCCGCCATCCTGAAAGAAGAAGTATGGAAGCGCATGCCGTGGGCTTGCGGGGCCGACGGCGGCCCCACGCTGCCCACCACCACCGACCCCGTGCAGGCGCTGCTCAACCGCACCTGGCGGCCCACGCTCAGCGTCACCGGGGTGGACGGCTTTCCTGAACTGGCCAGCGCCGGCAACGTGCTGCGCCCCTGGACGGCTTTCAAACTCTCGCTGCGCCTGCCGCCGCTGGTGGACGGTCACGAAGCCAGCCTGCGGCTCAAGACGCTGCTGGAAGACAACGCGCCCTACAACGCCAAGGTCACCTTCCACGCCGACGGCCGTGCGGGTGCCCTGGGCGCCAGCGGCTGGGACGCGCCAAACCTGGCGCCGTGGCTCGAGGCGGCGCTCAACAGTGCGTCCAACACGCACTTTGGGGCCCCCGTGGGCTACATAGGCCAAGGCGGCACCATTCCGCTCATGGGCATGCTGGGCAAGAGCTTCCCGCAGGCACAGATGATGGTTTGTGGCGTGCTGGGCCCCAAGAGCAACGCGCACGGGCCCAACGAGTTCTTGCATGTGCCCTATGGCAAGAAGCTCACGGCCGCCGTGGCGGAGGTCATTGCGGCCTGCCCTTGAGGCGTTTGCGGGCGGGGCTGCGGGCGCGATGCCCAAACCCGGCCCCGGTGCGGCCCAAACCCGGCCCGGTGCGGCCTACGGGCCTGGTTTGGGCATTGCCGGAGCCCGGCGCGCCTTCCAGGCGCCCAGCAGTACCACGACACCAGGCACCGCAATCATGGCCCAGATGATGGTGGACAGGTTGGCCTGCACCCACGGCATGTTGCCAAACAGGTAACCCGCCAGGGTCAGGCTGCAGACCCACAGCGCGCCGCCCGCGACGTCGTAAAACGTGAACTTGCTGCGCGTCATTTGCGCCACCCCCGCCACGAAGGGCGCAAAGGTGCGCAAGAAGGGCATGAAGCGCGCCAGCACGATGGTGATGCCGCCATAACGTTCATAGAACGCGTGCATGCGGTCGAAGGCATTGCGGTTGAACCAGCGTGACTGCTGCCAGCCAAACACCTTCGGACCAATTCGTCGGCCGATCATGTAGTTGGTCTGGTTGCCCAAGATGGCGGCGGCCGTGAGCAGCACCATCGCCAGTGGCAGGCTCATCAAGTCCAGCCCGCACAGCGCACCCACCACAAAAAGCAGTGAATCGCCGGGCAGGAAGGGCATCACCACCACGCCGGTCTCGACAAAGATGATGAGAAACAGCAGCGCGTAGACCCAGGCGCCGTAGCTCAGCACAAAGGTCTTCAGGTGCGCGTCCACATGCAGCACAAAGTCGATCAGGTAGCTCAGCAGTTCCATGGGGTGTGTCGCGTGCGTGTGGGCCAATCAGCCACTCAGGCCGATGCGGGTGTGGTGGCGGCGCTGGTGCCGGCGTCGTCCAGGTCTTCAGGCAAGAAGCCGCCGCTCTGGTGGGCCCAGAGCTTGGCGTATTGGCCTTGCAGCGCCAGCAGTTCGGCGTGGGTGCCTTGTTCGACGATGCGGCCCTGCTCCAGCACGATGAGCCTGTCCATGCGCGATATGGTGCTCAGCCGGTGTGCAATGGCAATCACCGTCTTGCCTTCCATCAGGCCCAGCAACTGGCTCTGGATGGCCAGTTCTACCTCGCTGTCCAGGGCCGACGTGGCTTCGTCCAGCACCAGGATGGGTGCATCTTTGAGCACCACTCGCGCTATGGCCACGCGCTGGCGCTGGCCGCCGCTGAGCTTGACACCGCGCTCGCCCACATGGGCCTCGTAGCCGTTGCGGCCCTGCCAGTCTTGCAGGCCCAGGATGAAGTCATGCGCCTGCGCCTTGCGCGCGGCGGCCTCCACCTGGCCCGGCGTGGCGCCGGGTCGGCCGTAGCTGATGTTGGCGGCAATGGAGCGCTGCAGCAGCGAGGTGTCTTGCGTGACCATGCCAATGGCCGAACGCAGGCTTTCTTGCGTCACCTGGCCGATGTCCTGCCCGTCAATGCGGATGCTGCCCTGCTCCAGGTCATGAAAGCGCAGCAACAGGTTCACCAGCGTGCTCTTGCCCGCGCCCGAGCGGCCTATCAAGCCCACGCGTTCGCCCGGCTTGATGACCAGGTTCAGGTCATCCAGCACCTTCTTGCCGTCGGCGCGGCCATAGGTGAAGCTGAGTCGTTCGATGCGGATCTCACCCTGCGGCACCCGCAGTTCCTGGGCGCCGGGCCGGTCGGTCATGGCGTGTGGCACGGCAATCGTCTGCATGCCTTCTTGCACCACGCCGATGTTCTCGAAGATGCCTGTCACTTCCCAGCTCACCCAGCCCGCCACATTGACGATCTGCCAGGCCAGCGGCAGCGCCGTGGCCACGGTGCCGGCGTCCACCAGCCCACGCGCCCACAGCACCACGCCGATGCCGGCGGTGCTGACGAGCAGCAGCGCATTCAGCACCGACAGCGTGCTCATGAAGGCGGTGATCAGCCGCATGTGGGCGGCGATGCTGTGGGTGTGGTCGTCCACGGCCTGGCGCACGTAGTTGTCTTCGTCGCGGGCGCGGGCAAACAGCTTGACGGTGAGTATGTTGGTGTAGCTGTCCACCACGCGGCCCATCAAGAGGCTGCGTGCCTCGGAGCTGGTCTTGGCCAGGTCGCGCATGCGCGGCACAAAGTGGCGCAAGAAGAACACATAACCCGCAAACCACAGCGCCGTGGGTATGGCCAGCCGCCAGTCGGCCAGGCTCATCAGCACCAGCGACGACACGCCGTACACCACGATGTACCAGACCGCACGTATGCAGCTCACCACGCTGTCGCGCAGCGCCCCGCTGGTCTGCATCACGCGGTTGGCAATGCGGCCGGCAAAGTCGTTTTGAAAGAAGGGCCAGCTCTGGCGCACCACGTGCCAGTGGCTTTGCCAGCGGATCAGGCTCACCATGCCCGGCATCACCACCAGGTTGCGCAGCAGGCTGTCGGCCAGCAGCACCAGTGGCCGCACCAGCAACACAAAGGCCGCCATGGCCAGCAGGGCGGGCGTGGCTTCGGCCAGCGCGGTGGCGCGGTCGGTGGCTTCCATCAGGCGCACGATCTTGCCGATGAACACGGGGATCAAGGTGTCGATCAGCGCCACCAGCAAGCCGGTGACGAACATCGCGCCAAACAGGCCCCGCGCCTGGCGCACAAAGTGCCAGTAAAACGCCAGCAGGCCCGGCGGCGGTGCGCTGCCGGGACGGGCCGTGGGCTGTATGCGGTTTGCTAAAAAGGCCAACATCAAAAACAAGCGCCGCCTGGCGGCCAGTGGGGCGCCGGGCGGCGGTGTGTCACACAAGGCCTGCATTGTCGCTGCTGGCGCCACCGTGCGTGCGGCCGGGTGAGCGGGCGGTTGTGGAGAATGCGTTGCATAGAAAAGGGGCCGGGCCATGGATCTAATTAAAGCGATGCGGGTGTTTGTCAAGGTGGTGGAACTGGGCGGCTTTGGCCGCGCCGCACGCGCGCTGGACATGGCGCCACCCGTGGTGACACGCACGGTGGCCGACCTGGAAGCCCACCTGGGCGTGCGCCTGCTCAACCGCACCACGCGCACCGTGGCCCTCAGCGAGGTGGGCGAGCCCTACCTGCACAAGGTCCGCGCCATCTTGCTGGACGTGGACGAGTCCGAGGCCGTGGCACGAGAAAGCACGCTGCCGCCGCAGGGCCCGGTGCGCCTGGCCTGCCCGGCTTGCGTGGCGGTGCACCCGCTTGCCCATGCGTTGCCGCGCCTGGCGGCGCTGCACCCGCTGCTGACACTGGAGGTGGCCTGCCCCTCGCCCGCAGGGGGTGACGCTTGTGATCTGGACATCCGCGTCAGCCGCCAACCCCCCGAGGGCGACTGGGTGGTGCACCGCCTGGCGCGCACTGACGTGGTCTTGTGTGCCGCGCCCGCCTACCTGCAACGCTGCGGCAGGCCGCAGCGGCCTGCCGACCTGGCCGGCCATACCTGGCTTACCGCGCCATTGCCTGACACCTTGCCACGTTGCGGCCTCGTGCTGCACGGCCCAGGTGGCGCCAAGGGGCAGGGTGAATCGGTGGAGGTGTTGCCCGACTTGCCGCTGGCGCTGGCCAGCACCCACACCGAACTGCTGCGGGCGGCAGCGCTGGCCGGCCTGGGCGTGGCCGTGCTGCCGTCGTACATGCTTGACACGGCCTTGCACACGCAGACGCTGGAGCGTGTGCTGCCAGCGTGGCGTGTAGACCGGTACACGTTGTGGGCCGCCACGCCCGCGCGCCGCCACGTGGCTGCACGCACGCGTGCTGTGCTGGACTTTCTGCGCCAGGCCTGGGGCGGCGAAGACTGCGACCCCTGGCTGGCGGCTACCGACACGGCCGACGCGGAACAGCCTGAAAGCCCTGCCGT
>CAZUKT010000016.1:17410-23001 GCA_964620975.1 uncultured Rubrivivax sp.
CCAGACAGCGGCTCCAGCAGCTTGAGCAGCGGGCCCAGGGGCCGGTAGCGCATGGCCACCTTGTTGGCGTAGTCAAAAAAGCGCGGCAGGTCGGCAGCGTATTTGTCTTTGCCGTCACGGTGCTTGAGGCGGCAGAAGATGCCCATTACCTTGAGATGGCGCTGCAGGCCCATCCATTCCAGCGCACGCCAGAACTCGCCAAAGTCGGCGTCCACCGGCAGCCCTGCCTGGCGCGCCTGCTGCCACCAGCGCACTGCCCAGTCAATTTCTTGCGGCTCGTCCCACGACAAAAAGGCGTCACGCAGCAGAGATGCCAAGTCGTAGGTGATGGGCCCGGCCACAGCGTCCTGGAAGTCCAGAATGCCGGGGTTGCGGGTGGCGTCGCCCGTGACCATCAGGTTGCGCGGCATCCAGTCGGCGTGCACGGCCACCACGGGCTGCGCCAGCGCGCTGTTGATCAACAGGCGGCGCACCCTGTCCCACTGCTGCTGTTCGGCCGCGCTCCAGGTGACGCCACATTCACGCTGCACACACCAGGTGGGGAAGAGGTCCAACTCAGCGCCCAGCAGTTTTTCGTCAAAGGGCGGCAGCGTGGCGCTGGGCACAGCTTGCTGAAAACGCAGCAGGGCGGTCAGTGCGTCGCGCATCAGCGCGTCGGCCTCGGCCGGGGTGGCGGCTTGCAGGGCTTGCAGGTAGACCTGCGAGCCCAAGTCGTCGAGCAACAGAAAACCCAATTCGACGTCGGCTTCCAGCACGCGGGGCGCGGTCAGGCCTGCGGCATGCACGAGCCCTGCCACGTGCACAAAAGGGCGCACGTCTTCCAGTGGCGGCGGTGCGTCCATCACGATCAGGCTGCGGCCTGTGCCTTGCACGCGCAGGTAGCGCCTGAAACTGGCGTCGGCCGAGGCGGGTTCCAGCGTGTCGCGCTGTATGCCGTGGCGGGCGGTGAGGCTGGCCAGCCAGCGCTCAAAGTGGGCTTGGCGTTCAGCACTGGGCCAGGCGATCTGTTTGTTCATGAAAGCACAACCCCAAGAGACCGGGAGTCCCACCTGCCGACAAGTCAGTTGGCGAAGGACCCTCATGGATAATTGATTCTACAAATCTGCCTGTGTGCGCCTTTGCCGTCTGCCGCCGTCCACCAAGCTACCCCGTACGCCGCCAGGTGCGCCTTCCATTGCCGCATGCGCATCACGCCGCTGGCCCTGGCGGGCGTGCTTTGTGGGGGTGCTTGGCTGCACCAGGCTGCCCGCGCCCAGGCCGCCGGCGACCTGACCCCAAGCACCACGCTGCAGCCCTTGCCCCGGGGTGACGCCGGGCGGCGCCTGCCCATCGTGCTGCAGGCGCGCAGCCTGCGCAGCCAGCCCGACCTGCAAACCCTGGCCGAAGGCGATGTGGAGTTCCGCCGTGGCGGCCTGGTGATCCAGGCCGACCGCCTGGCCTACGACACGCCGCTGGACCTGGCCAACGCCCGTGGCCATGTGCGTGTGAGCCGCGAAGGTGCGGTCTACACCGGCCCGGAGCTGGAACTGCGCGTGGAGCGCTTTGAAGGCTACTTCTTGCAGCCCGAATACGAGTTTGTGAGCCTGGGCACCGGCGGCCGTGCCGATCGCATTGACTTTCTGGGTAACGCACGCTCACAGGCCAGCAACGCCACCTACACCAGTTGCCCGCGTGGCGGGCCTGAAGAACCCGACTGGGTGCTGCAGACCCGCAGCGTCAAGCTTGACCTGGACGCCAACGAAGGCATCGCCGACGGCGCCGTGCTGCGCTTTCTGGGCACACCCATCCTGGCCTTGCCGAGCCTGAGCTTCCCACTCAACAACGCCCGCAAGTCGGGGTGGCTGCCGCCCACCATCAGCATCGACAACCGCAGCGGTGTGGAGCTGGCGGTGCCGTACTACTGGAACATTGCACCCAACCGCGACGCCACGCTGGCACCCCGTGTGATTACCCGGCGCGGTCTGGCGCTGGACGCCGAATTCCGATACCTGGAACGCAGCGACGAAGGCGAGGCCACGCTGGACTGGCTGCCCAATGACCGCCTGACCGGCGGCGCGCGCGGCGCGCTGCAGTGGCAGCACGAAGGCCGCTGGGGCCCGCAGGTGACCTACCGCGCCGACCTGGTGCGTGTGTCCGACCGGGACTGGTGGAAGGACTTTCCGAGCGCCACGCGAAGCTTCACCACGCGGCTGCTGCCGCTGCGGGCGGCCGTGGAGCGCAGCCTGGCCCTGGACGGTGGCGAAGGCCTTCTCTACGCCCGCACCACGCAGTGGCAGGTGCTGCAGGCCGACGACTCGCTGATCGCGTCGCCCTATGAGCGCGGCCCGCAGGCGGGCCTGCGCCTGGGTGGGACCCGCGCAGGCTGGCAGGTCGCGCTGGAGGCCGAATACAACCGCTTTACGCTGCCGCACGGGCAGGATGCGGCCATGTCGCGCCTGGTGGGCTCGCGTGTGCACTTGCTGGGCGCGCTCAGCCGCCCCTGGCGCGAGCCGGGCTGGTGGGTGGTGCCCAAGATCAGTGTCAATGCTGCGGCATATCGCAATGCGTCATCGTCGGTGGCGTCGGGCGTGGCCACGCGGGTGAGCGTGTCGCGCACCATCCCCACTTTCAGCATCGACGCTGGCTTTGAGCTGGAGCGAGACACCGAAGCCTTCGGCCGCGCCCTGCACCAGACCCTGGAGCCCCGGCTGCTGTACGTCAGCACGCCCTACCGCGAACAGAGTGCATTGCCCAACTACGACGCGGCAGCCAAGGACTTCAACTTCGTCTCGCTGTACAGCGACAACGCGTTTTCGGGCGTGGACCGTGTCTCCGACGCACACCAGTTCACGGCCGGCTTTACCACGCGGCTGGTGGACGCCAGCAGCGGCGCCGAGGCCCTGCGCGTGGGCCTGGTGCAGCGCTACTTGCTGCGCACCCAGCGCATCACCGCCCAGGCCGACGGCACGCCCGACGGCGAGCCGCTGACGCAAAAGCTGTCCGACGCGCTGCTGCTGGGGTCCACCAGTGTGCTGCCGGGCTGGACGCTGGACGCTGCCGTGCAATACAGCCCCGAAATCTCGCGGGCCGTGCGCACCATCGTGGGCACACGCTACTCGCCGGGGCCGTTTCGCACCGTGGCCACCACCTACCGCTATGCACGTGGCCTGAGCGAACAGATGGAGCTTGGCTGGCAGTGGCCGCTGTCGGGGGCTGAGTCGGGCGCACCACCGCTGCTGCGCAACGCGGGGGGCGGTTGCAGCGGGGCGTGGTATTCGGTGGGGCGCGTCAACTACAGCCTCAAGGACCGCCGCGTCACCGATTCGGTGCTGGGGCTTGAATACGACGCCGGCTGCTGGATCGCCCGCGTCGTGGCCATGCGCTTGTCCACGGGCAGCAGCTCGGCCACCACACGGCTGGGTGTGCAGTTGGAGCTGACCGGGTTTTCCAGGCTCAATGTGGGCTCCAACCCGCTCAAGGTCTTGAAGGACAATATCCCCGGTTACCGCCTGCTGCGCGAAGAGCGCAGCGACGCCGCATCGCCGTCGCCCTGATCGGCCTACCGTCTCGTGTGCTGCCTTCCATGACTGAATTTCCTTTGCGCCGATTCGACGCCGTGCGGCTGGCCGTGATGGCCAGCGTGCTGGGCGCCTGCCTGGGTGCTGCGGCACAAGGCCGCGGCGCCATCAACGGCGACTACATCGCCGCCGTCGTCAACCAGGAACTGGTGACCGCAGGCGAAGTGGACCGCCGGGTTGAGCGCGCCCGCGCCGAAGTCGGGCGCGCTGGCATGCGCATGCCGACAGACGCCGAACTGCAGCGCCAGGCGCTGGACGCGCTGATCGATGAACGCGCCATGATCACCACGGCACGCGAAAGCGGCATGAAGGTTGAAGACCTTGAGGTTGACCGCGCGGTGCAAAACGTGGCGCAGCAAAACCAGGTCAGCCTCGAGGTGCTGCGCCAGCGCTTGCGCGACGAAGGCATTGACTACACGCGCTTCCGCGCCAACCTGCGCGAGCAGATCATGATCGAGCGGCTGCGCGAGCGCGAGGTCTACCAGCGCATCCGCATCAGCGACGAAGACATCGACAAGGTGCTGGCCGAGCAACGGGCGGCCGCCAATGTGGACGCGCCCACCAACATCGCGCAGATCCTGGTCAGCCTGCCCGAAGGCGCCAGCCCGGCCATTGAAGCCGAGCGCCGCGCCCGCGCCGAGGCCGCACTGGCGCGTGTGCTCGGGGGCGAAGCCTTTGAAGGCGTGGCCCGGGAAGTCTCTGAAGACAACAACCGTGCCCTCGGTGGTGTCATCGGGCTGCGGCCGGCGTCGCGCCTGCCAGATGCCTTCGTTGAGGCGGTCAAGGCCGTCAAGGTGGGTGCGGTGGCGCCGCAACTGCTGCGCACCGGCGCGGGCTTCCATGTGCTCAAGCTGGTGGCCCGGCAAGAAGTGTCCATCGGCCAGATCACGCAGACCCGTGCACGGCATGTGCTGTTGCGCACGTCGCCGCAGCTCACGGCCGAGCTGGCGGCGCGGCGCCTGGCTGAATACAAGCGGCAGATTGAAAGCGGCGCCAAGAGCTTTGAAGACATCGCCCGCCAGTACAGCGAAGACGGCAGCGCAGTGGCGGGTGGCGATCTGGGCTGGGCTTCACCCGGCGTCATGGTGCCGGAGTTCGAAACGGCCATGAACGAGTTGGCCCTGGGCGGCTTGTCGGAGCCGCTGGCGTCGCGCTTTGGCGTGCACCTGATCCAGGTGCTGGAGCGCCGCGAGGTGACGCTGGAAACCAAACAACTGCGTGAGCAGGCGCGCAACGTGCTGCGCGAGCAGAAGTTTGAGCAGGCCTATCTTGACTGGACAAAGGAGCTGCGCTCCAAGGCCTACGTCGAGATGCGCGAGCCGCCACAGTGACCAAGCCCGGTGGCAGTGGCGCAAGCCGCAGCCCGTCGCGCGAGCGCACGGCCAGCCCCATGGGTGGCGGCCACCATCAGGCACGCAAGCGCTTTGGCCAGCACTTTCTGGCCGACGAGACCGTCATCCACGGCATCGTGTCTGTCATCAACCCGCAGCCCGGCCAGGCGCTGGTGGAGATAGGCCCCGGCCTGGGTGCGCTGACGCAGCCGCTGCTCGAGCGCTGCGGCGCGTTGACGGTGATTGAACTCGACCGCGACCTGGCCGTGCGCCTGCGCCGGCAAAGCGCGCTCACGGTGATCGAGGCCGACGTGCTGAAGGTCGATTTCGTCGCGTTGGCTGCGGGCCGAAAGCTGCGCGTGGTGGGCAACCTGCCGTACAACATTTCGACGCCCATCCTCTTTCACCTGCTGGCGGCCAGCCACTGTGTGCAGGACCAGCACTTCATGCTGCAAAAGGAGGTGGTGGAGCGCATGGCTGCCGCACCCGGCTGCAAGGACTACGGGCGCCTGTCGGTGATGCTGCAGTGGCGCTACCGCATAGAAAACGTGCTGGACGTGCCGCCAGAGTCGTTTGATCCGCCGCCCCGCGTGGACTCGGCTGTGGTGCGCATGGAGCCGCTGCCCTTGGACGAGGCGGTGGACGCGCTGCGGCTAGGCGCGCTGGTGACAGCGGCGTTTTCGCAGCGCCGCAAGCTGCTGCG
>CAZUKT010000017.1:0-13679 GCA_964620975.1 uncultured Rubrivivax sp.
TCAGCATCACCGGGCGCGGCGCGGCCGGCCCGGCGGTGCAGTTCACCGGCGGCTGGGCCGTGCAAGCGCCCAACCAGATCGACATCAACACCGACAACGGCCTGAGCCTGCAGCCCGAGGCCAACAGCGGCAACCGGCCCAGCTTCAGCGCCAGCCAGGCCTTCAACCTGGCGGTGGTGGCACCAGGCGGCCTGACGCTGGGCGACGGCCAGCCGCTGCTGGACGGCACGGCCCTGGGCGCTGCGCTGGCCGGCTTGCCGGGCACCGCCACCACCACGCTGAACGTCACGGGCAACGTCAACGCGCTGACCGTGCGCGGCCCGCTGGCCGTGCCTTCGCGCCTGCACATTGAAGCCGGTGGCATTGAACTGCAACCCGGCGCGGCCTTGTCCAGCACGGCCACTGGCGATGCCATCGTGCTGCGCGGCGCCGCCTCTGACTTTGCAGCCTTCCTGGTCAACACCGGTGGCAGCAATGTGCTGTCGGCACCCAACGGCCGCTGGGTCGTGCTGTCGTCGTTGCCCACGCAAACCAGCCTGGGCGGCCTGCCTGGCGCCTTTACGGCCTACGGCCTGGGCGCCAGCCCGTGGGCCACCGACGCCAGTGGCAACTACATCACCCCCGCCGCCGGCAACGCCGTGGGCTACAGCGGCACGCCGCAGGACGCCGGCTCGGGCGTGCTCAGCGGCGCGGTGAGCAAGGTCTATGACGCCACCACCAGCATCTTGCTGGACAGCGCCAGCTGGGTCATCAGTGGCCTGCTGGCGGGTGACCAACTGGTGCTTGCTGGCACCAATACCGGCACGCTGGACACCAAGAACGTGGGCACGGGCAAGCCGGTGGCGCTTTCGGGCGGCAGCGTGTTCACGGTGCTGGACGCCGGGGGCCTGCCGGTGTTTGGTTACGCCGCACCGGTGTTCACCGGAACGGTGTCGCCGGCGCTGGTTTCCGCTGTGGGCACGGCGGCCGCCAACAAGGTGTACGACGGCAACACCAGCGCCACGCTGGCCAGCGTGGGCACGGTCACGCCCTTTGCCGGCGATGTGCTTTCTCTCGGTGGCACGCCCAGCGCCAGCTTTGCTGACAAGAACGTGGGGTCGGCCAAGCCCGTGCTGGCCAGTGGCCTGACGCTGCAAGGCGCCGACGCCGGCAACTACACGCTGCAGCCGCTGCCGCTGCTGGCGGCCGACATCACACCCCTGGCGCTGCCGGTGACGGGTGGCTTTGCCAACAACAAGGTCTACGACACCACGGTGGCGGCCAGCCTGGGCGGCGCGGCGGTCATCACGCCCGTGGCGGGTGACGTGGTCACGCTGCAGGGCACGGCCGTGGGCGTGTTTGCCGACAAGAACGTGGGTGCCGCCAAACCGGTGTCGGTGTCGGGGCTGTTCATCATCGGTGCCGACGCCGGCAACTACACGCTGCAACTGGGCACGCTGGCTGCCGACATCACGGCCGCCAACTTGCCGGTCACCGGTGTGACGGCGCAGAACAAGGTCTACGACACCAGCGTCGTGGCCACGCTGGCCGGCTCGGCGGCGGTGTCGCCCCTGGCGGGCGACACGGTGCTGCTGGGCGGCACACCCGTGGCCAGCTTTGCCACCAAGAACGTGGGCAACGCCAAGGCCGTGGCCGTGTCAGGCTACACATTGGGCGGTGCTGACGCCGGCAACTACACGCTGGCCGCGCCGGCCGGCTTGCTGGCCGACATCACCCCCGCCGCGTTGGCCGCCACCGGCCTGCTGGCCGCCAACAGGGCCTACGACGGCACCGCCACGGCCACGCTGGCCAGCGCCGGCACGGTGCTGCCGCTGGCCGGCGACGTGGTCGCGCTGGGTGGCACGCCCACGCTGCTGTTTGACAGCAAAAACGTGGGCAGCGCCAAGCCCGTGTCGGTGAGCGGCCTGACGCTGCAAGGCGCCGACGCCGGCAACTACACGCTGCAACCGCCGCCGCCGCTGCAGGCCGACGTCACACCCCTGGCGCTGCCGGTGAGCGGGCTGCAGGCCAACAACAAGGTCTACGACGCCACGGTGCTGGCGGGCCTGGCCGGCACGGCGGCCATATCGCCGGTGGCGGGCGACGTGGTCACGCTGCAAGGCACGGCGGCGGGCAGCTTTGCCGACAAGAACGTGGGCAGCGCCAAGCCGGTGGCGGTAGGCGGCTTGTCGCTGGCCGGCGCCGACGCCGGCAACTACACGCTGCAGGTGCCCGCCGGCCTGGCGGCTGACATCAGCGCCGCCACGCTCACCGTGGCGGGCCTCAGCGCCAGCAGCCGCGTCTACGACGGCACGGTGGTGGCCACGCTGGCCGGCACCGGCAGCGTGGCGCCGCTGGGCGCTGACGTGGTGGCCCTGGCCGGCACACCCAGCGCCAGCTTTGCCAACAAAAACGTGGGCGCGGCCAAGGCCGTGGCCGTGGCGGGCTACACCCTGAGTGGTGCTGACGCCGGCAACTACGCACTGGCCGCACCGGCCAGCCTGGTGGCCGACATCACACCCGCGCTGCTGACGCTTGACGCATTGGCCGCCGCCGGCAAGGTCTACGACGGCACCACCAGCACCACCGCCACCGGCACATTGGGTGGCGTGGTGGCGGGTGACACCGTGACGCTCAACCTGGCTGCGGCTTTTGCCGACCGCAATGTGGGCGTGGGCAAAACGGTCAACGTCAACGCCAGCACGGGCGGCGCCGACGCCGGCAACTACAGCCTGGGCAGCAGCGCAGGCAGCACCACGGCCAGCATTGCACCGGCCACCTTGACATTTGCCGCGCTGGCGGCCACCGCCGTGGCGGGTTCGGCGCTGCCTGCCTTTACTGGCACGCTGACCGGCTTTGTGGCCGGGGACGACCCGGCCAACGCCACCACCGGCACGCTGCTGTGGAGCAGCCCGGCCACGGCGTCCAGCACGGCGGGCAGCTATGCCATCACGGGTGGCGGCCTGCTGGCGGCCAACTACAGTTTTGTGCAGGCCGCAGCCAATGCCACGGCATTGACGCTCACCGCAGCCACCACCAACGACGCCACCAGCAACGCCACCACCACCGGTTTTGCGGCGGCGCTGAACGCGGTGAGCCTGCCGGTGACCACGTCCACGCCCAGCACCGGGCGCGTGCTCGACCTGATGCAGTCATTGGCCAGCAGCGCGCAGACCGGCGACTCGGCCTATGTCTACCGCAATGTCAACTTCTCGCTGATGTCGCGCGACGAGATCCAGGGCCTGCTGGCCGCGCGCGCCAGCTACAAGAAAAAGGTCTTTGCCGGCACCATCAGCAAGCTCGAACAAGACCCCACGCTGGCCGACGTGCGGGGCTGCGGCAACGAGGCCGAGCTGGCCACCGGCAACTGCCTCATCACCGCCGCGCTCAAGGCCGACATCGAAGCCAAAGCCGCGCGCGCCACCGTGAAGCCGGCCAAGCGTGTGCAGCGCAAGCTCAAGCAGGCGGCGCTGCCCAACATCGAGCGCAAGCTGGCGTTGCTCATCGGCATCAACAAGTACGCCGACAAGCGCATCCCCGAACTGGTGGGTGCCGTGCCCGACACCCAAGCCGTGAAGGCGCTGCTGGAAAGCCGTTTGGGCTATGAAGCCACGGTGGTGGCCGACGCGAGCCGTGAAGCCATCATCCGCGCCTTCAACAAGCTGGCCCTTGAAGCCGACGCCAACGACTCGGTCATCATCTACTACGCCGGCCACGGCGTGGTGCTGCCGGCCGAAGGCGCGGGCAAGAGCAACGGCTTCTGGCTGCCCGCCGACAGCGACGCCGAAACGCCGCAGACGTGGATCTCCAACGCCGACATCTCGCGCCTGGTGGGCCTGGTGGGTGCACGGCAGCTGATGCTCATCTCCGACAGTTGTTATTCCGGCAACCTGGCTGGCAATGAACGTGTGCAGGTGGACGGCAAGGGCGACACCGCCGACATGCTCAGCCGCAAGGCGGCGGTGGTGATGTCGTCGGGCGGCGACGAGCCGGTGGCCGACGAAGGCCGCAACGGGCATTCGATCTTTGCCTGGCACCTGATGCAGAACCTGGGTGACCTGAACAACTGGCAGGCCGGTGGCAACGTGTTTGAACGCGTGCGCAACGCGGTGCAGAAGGACTTTCCGCAAACGCCCCAGTACGGTGCTTCACGCACGGCCGGCCACCAGGGCAACACCGACTATCTGTTTGAACGCCGCGAATTTGACGGCAGTGTCACACCCTGACGCGGCCCGCCCTGGCAACCCCCACAAGCCGCAGTCATTCACCCTGTTTGAGTACGGGCGGGCGCGGTACTTTCGGCCAGAATGCAGCCGCACTGCGCGGGCCATGCGGGCCCGGGCCTGCACCCGCAGTCGTGCGACGCCAGCGTGCTTGGAAGGGGACTCCAGTTGTTCAAGATTCACAGGCACGGGCCAGCCCGTTTGGCTGCCATGCCGATGGCGGCGTGGTGGGCGCCGAAGCCACTGAAACCAGTGCAGCGACTGATGCCGATGTTGGCCGGTGTGCTGGTGGCGGCAGCCAGCAGCACCGCGCAGGCGCAAGCGCAGGCCGAGCCCGCCGCTGCGCCCACGGTGCCCACCGCAGCCGCCGCAGCCCCCACTGACGCAGCCGGCCCGCAGGCCAAACCTCAGGCGGCCGCCACCGTGGCCGTCAGCGGCTACCAGGTGCTGGGCAATACGCTCTTGCCGGCGGCCGACATTGAAGCGCGCCTGGTGCCATTCAAGGGTGTGCTCACCGTGCAGCGCTTGCGCGACGCCGCTGCCGCCGTGCAAGACCTCTACCGCCGTGCCGGCTACGGCGGCGTGGTGGCCTTTCTGCCCGAGCAGGCACTGGGCAGCGGCGTGGTGGTGGTGCGTGTGGTGGAAGGCAAGCTCGACCGCATCGACATCTCGGGCCTGCAGCAGTTCACGGTGGACAACCTGCTGGCCAGCCTGCCTGACCTGGTGAAGGGCCGCACGCCCAACGTGCGGCGCATCGACGCGCAGATCCAGCTTGCCAATGAAAGCCCCGCCAAGACCGTGCAGGTGCTGCTGCAGCCGGGCAGCACGCCCGGCACGGTGGCGGCCAAGCTGACCGTGGCCGAGCAGCCCGTGCAGCGCTGGACGGCGCGGGCCGACAACACCGGCAGCCGCAGCAACGGACGCTGGCGCGCAGCGTTGGGTTGGCAGCACGGCAACGTGCTGGGTCAAGACCATGTCTTCAGCACCGAATGGCAGACCGCGCCCGAAGACGTGTCGGGTGTGGCCGTGCTCAGCGCCGCCTACCGCGTGCCGCTGTATCAGCATTCAGTGGCGCTGGACGCCTACGGTGCGTTTTCAGACGTCAGCTCGGCCAAGACTTCCACGGCGGCCGGTGACCTGCAGTTCAGCGGCCGCGGCCACATCGTGGGCGCGCGTGGCACGCTGTACCTGCCGCGCTGGGACACGCTGGACCACCGCGTCAGCCTGGGCCTGGAATCGCGTGACTACCTCAACGACTGCAGCATCGCCGGCCTGCCCGCAGGGGCCTGCGGATCGGCCGGTGCCAGTGTCTCGCTGCAACCGCTGAGCCTGGCCTACACGGCGCAAGCCGGTGGTGAACTGCGCGCCGGTGTCAGCGTCTCGCTGCACCACAACCTGGGCCTGGGCGGCTCGCACACCAAGGCCGAAGACTTTGAAGCCGTGCGTGCCGGGGCTGTGCGCCGCTACACGCTGCTGCGCGGCTCGGGCCAGGTGTCGCTGCCGGTGCAAGAGTGGGGCACGCTGGCGCTGCGTGTGTCGGCGCAGGCATCGGGCCAGCCGCTGGTGCCCGGTGAGCTGTTTGGCGTGGGCGGCGCGCAGTCGGTGCGCGGTTTTGAAGAGCGCGAGCTGGCAGGCGACTCCGGCCTGCAGGCCAGCGCCGAGTTCACCAGCCCCAACCTGGCCGACAAGCTGCCGGGCCTGAAAGACGCCGAGCTGCGTGTGCTGGTGTTTGCCGACGGCGGCTATGTGTCCAGCCTCAAGGGGGCACCGTGCCTGCCCGGCGAAACCCGCTGCCACATGGCTTCCGTGGGTGCCGGGCTGCGCCTGGCCTACAGCCAGGCGTTGTTGCGGCTGGATCTGGGCACGGCGCTGACCGACGCCACCACCACGGCACGTGGTGACGTGCGCCTGCACCTGGGCCTGAGCGTCAGTTTCTGAATCGACCCCTGCCGCCGCGCACACCGTGCCGGCGCCGCAGTTTTGTGGAGTACCCCGACATGCGCCGTTCTGCTGCCCCTGCTGCACCTGCTTCATTTGCAAACGCCCTCGTCGGCAAGGCGGGCCGGCCGCCGCGCCTGAACCGCCTGGCCCGTGCGCTGATGGGCGCCTGCCTGCTGGGCAGCCCGGTGCTGGCCGCGCTGCCGGCGTTTGCGCAGACCACCGCGGTGACACTGCCGCGTGGCCTGCAGGTCATCAGCGGCCAGGCGCAGCTGGCCACGCAGGGCGCGCAGTTGACGGTGCGCAACACACCCGGCGCCATCCTCAACTGGCAGAGTTTTTCCATCGGCGCCAGCGCGGGTGTTTACTTTGACCAGGCCAGTGCGGCCAGCAAGGTGCTCAACCGCGTCACCGGCAACGACCCCAGCCAGATCCTGGGCAAGCTGTCCAGCAACGGCCAGGTGTGGCTGCTGAACCCGAACGGTGTGCTCTTTGGGCAGGGCGCCCGTGTGGACGTGGCCAGCCTGGTGACCAGCACGCTGCGTCTGAACGACAACGACTTTCTTGCCGGCCGCTACCGCTTCACGGCCGACGCCGGCAGCACCGCCTGGGTGCGCAATGAAGGCGAATTGCAAAGCAGCTTTGGCGGCCAGATCCTGCTGCTGGGCAGCCAGGTGCAAAACACCGGCAGCGTCACCGCGCCCGGCGGCAGCGTGGGCCTGGCGGCGGCCAGCAGCGTGGACCTGGTGGACACCGGCCTGCCCAACCTGGCCGTGCGTGTGCAGGTGCCGGCCGGTGAAGTGCTCAACCTGGGCCGGCTCGTCGCCGACGGTGGCAAGGTGGACGTGCACGGGGCCATCGTCAACCAAGGCGGCCTGGTGCAGGCCAACACCTTGGGGCTCAGCGCCACGGGCGAGTTGGTGCTGCGCGCCAGCGACACACTGACGCTGGCGCCGTCCAGCATCACCCAGGCGGCAGCCGCCGAAGCGGGCGCAGCAGCGGGCAGCGTCACGCTCGACGCCGGCGCGCTGACACACATCAACGGGGGCGTGCTGGCCACATCGGCGCAGGGCCAGGGGGGCAGCCTGCTGGTGCAAGGCACACGCATCCTGCTGGGCCACAGCGCCAACCTCGACGCATCAGGCGCCAGCGGCGGCGGCAGCGTGCGCCTGGGCGGTGGTTTCCAGGGCAAGGATCCGGCCGTGCGCCACGCCGACATGGTGGCCGTGGCTGCGGGCGCGCGCCTGGCGGCTGACGCCACACAAAGCGGCGATGGCGGCCTGGTGGTGGTGTGGTCTGACGTGGCCACGCGATTTGCCGGCACCGCCAACGCTCGGGGCGGCGCACAGGGTGGCGACGGGGGCCTGGTGGAAGTGTCCAGCAAGGGCTACCTTGATTTCCAGGGCCGGTCAGACCGCAGCGCAGCGCTGGGCCGCAGCGGCACGCTGCTGCTGGACCCGACCAACCTCGACATCAATGCCACCAACCCCGACATCAACGACGACGGCACCCAGGGTGACGACCTGGCTTCGCCGCTGCTGGCCTTTGCCGCACCCGGGGGCTTCAGCGTCATCACGGCCGGCGCTGTAGACGCGCAGCTGGCCAGCGGCGGTGTCACGCTGCAGGCCACCAACAACATCAGCGTCAACGCTGCGATCAACGGCGCCTTCAACGCGCTCACGCTGCAGGCCGGCAACGACATCATCGTCAACGCGCCCATCAACCTGGGCGCGGGTGCGCTGGTGCTGTCGGCCAACGACCCCAGTGGTTTCCCTTCGGGCTTTGGTGCGGTGACCCTGAACGCGCCCGTTGGCGCGGGCAGCCTGTTTGCCACCAACAACGGCGGCTCGGGCTCGCACAAGTTCGGCAGCAACATCGGCACGGGCACGCTCGACGTGAACGGCGGCATCCTGTTCACGGCGGCCAACGTCTGGACGCTGCAGTCGGGCGTCTCGGCCATTGCCAACGTCATCACCGGCCCGGGCTCGCTCACGCTGGCCGGGCCTGCCACGCTGGAACTGAGTGCGCCCAACGAATACACCGGTGGCACCACGGTGGACAGCGGCACGCTGCGCCTGACCAATTCAGGCGCTATCGCGGGCTCAGGCAACCTCGTCATCAACGCGGGCGGCACGCTAGACCTGATCGGCAACGCCGTGGTCAACACCCTGGTGACGGTGAACGGTGGCACCGTGCTCAACACACTGGGCGCGGGCGCGGGCACGCTGGCCGGCCCGGTGGTGGTGTCGTCCAACGCCAACTTCGTGGCCAACGGTTCTGGCTTGACCGTATTTGGCGTTGTCAGCGGCGCGGGCGGCATCGTCACCAGCGGCACCAGCAGCGTCACCCTGAACGGCATCAATACCTACGCTGGCAACACCGTGGTGAACAGCGGTGTGCTGGCGACGGGCGGCGCCGATGCCTTGCCCGACAGCACCGCCGTCAGCGTGGCCAGCGGGGCCACGCTGAACCTGGGTGGCAACGACACCGTGTCCAGCCTCAGCCTGGCCGGCACGGCCACCGGCTTCGGCACCTTGACGGCGGCCAACTACACGCTCAACAGCGGCACGGTGTCCTCGCTGGCGCTGGGCGTCGGGGCGCTGACCTCCACCGGCAACAGCAGCATCCTGGGTGTGGCGGGCGCCGACACGGTGACGGTGGCCAGCGGCACGCTCAGCCTGGGCGGCGCCAACGTCCTGGCCAACACCGCCAGCGTCAACGTGGCCGCCGGGGCCACGCTGGCCCTGGGCGGCAACGACACCGTGGCCACCCTCACCTTGGCCGGCACCTTGGGTGGCACGGGCACGCTCACGGCCAGCACCTACACCACCCAGGCGGGCGCGTCGGTCAACGCCGACCTGGGCGCCGGCCTGTTGACGGTGGACGGCAACACCCAGCTCAACGGCACGGCACAGGCCAGCACGGTGCTGGTCAACAGCGGCGCCACGCTGACGCTGGGCGCCGCCGAGCGGCTGGCCGACCCGGCTGTTGTCACGGTGCCCACCGGCGCCAGCCTGGTGCTCAATGGCAACGAAACCGTGACGGCGCTTGACCTGGCCGGCACGCTGGGCGGCGCGGGCACACTGTTGGCCGGCACCACCGTGCTGGCCAACGGTGCGGTGCTGAATGCGCCCTTGTCGGGCACGGCCGTCAATGCCACCGGCAACATCACCGTCAACGCCAGCGTCACGCCCACCACGCTGACGGTGGACAGTGGCAACTTCGTCGTCAACGTGGGCAATGCACTGAGCAGCGCCACCACGCTGGTGGTCAACGGCGGCTTCTTCGACATGGGCAGCAATGCCAGCGCTGTGGGCAGCTTCGTGCTGGCCGGCGGTGCCATTCGCGGTGAGTTCAACGCCTTAACCGACTACGACCTGCGCAACGGTGATTTCCTGGGTGTCATGGCCGGCACCGTGGGTGCCACCAAGACCACAACCGGCACCGTGGTGATCACTGGCGACAACACCTACACCGGCATCACCACCATCAGCGGCGGTACCCTGGCATTGGGCAACGGCGGCACCTTTGGCACGCTGCCACCCACCAACGTCATCAACAACGGCATCCTGCGCTTTTCGCGCAGCGACAACTTCGGCTTTGCCAGCAACATCAGCGGCACCGGCACGGTAGAGCAAAACAGCCCGGGCATCACCACGCTCACCGGCTTCAACACCTACAGCGGCACCACCCTGGTGGCCGCCGGCACGCTGGTGGGCGGCGCTGCCGGCTCGCTGTCCAACGCGTCGGACTTTGCGGTTTCCAGCTTTGCCACGCTGGAGCTGTCCGTGGGCGGGGGTGTCAACAGCCTGACGCTTGCAGGCACCTTGCAAGGCAGCGCCACCTTGGCCGTGGCGGGCAACATCGCGCTCAACGGTGGCAACGTCAACAGCCCGGTGGCGGGCGTCACGCTCAGCAATGACGGCATTTCAGTGGTGCGTGCCAACGTGGCGCTGGACGGTGGCGCCAGCGTGAACAGCGGCCTTCTCACGGTGGGCAACGGCGCCACCAGTGGCGCCCTGGTGTCGTCGTTGCCAGTGACCGTGGCGGCGGGCGCCGTGCTGGCCTTTGACCGCAGCGACACCGTCACCCTGGACAGCACCGCCGGCACAGGCACCCTGCGCCAGGCCGGCTTGGGCGAACTGCAGATCACAGGCAGCGTCAACGCCAGCACGGTGGAAGTCAACGCCGGCACCTTGTCTCTGGCCGTGGGCTCGTTCAACCGCCTGACCGACAGCACCACCGTGGCCGTGGCCGCGGGCGCCACCTTGCGCCTGGACAACGGTGCCGAGACGATTGGCGCGCTGGACCTGGCCGGCTCGCTGGACGCGGCCGGTGCCACGCTTACCGCCAGCACCTACTCGCTCAACGGCGGCGCCGTGCACGCCAACCTGGGCACGGGCACGCTCATCTCCAGCGGCAACAGCACGCTGCTGGGCACCGCCGACGTGTCGTCCGTCCTTGTGACCGGCGGCACGCTGTCGCTGAGCGCGGCGTCGCGCTTTCAGCTCGCACCGGTTGTGAATGTGGACGCTGGCGCTGAGCTGACGCTGGCCGGCAACGAGATCGTCTCTGCGCTCACCGGCCCCGGCCTGGTGCACCTGAACACGGCGCTGCTGACCCTGGCCATGGTTGGCAGCAGCACCTTTGCCGGCAGCATGGACGGCAGCGGCGGCATCATCAAACAAGGGGCAGGCACGCTCACGCTCACGGGTGCCCACAGCTACAGCGGCGGCACCACGGTGGACGCGGGCACGCTGGCCACCACCGCTGCCAACTTGCTGCCCGACACGTCGGCGGTGGCCGTGAACAGCGGCGCCACGCTCAGCCTGGGCGGCAACGACACGGTGGGCAGCCTGGCTTTGCTGGGCACGCTGGCGGGCACGGGCACGCTCTCGGCAGGCACCTACACCACTGGCTTCGGTGCCGTGGTCAATGCCAACCTGGGTGCCGGCACGCTGGTGGTGACGGGTGACACCGCGCTCAACGGCACGGCGGCAGCGTTTGCCGTCAACGTGAGCAGCGGTGTGCTCACCCTGGGCGCTGCCAGCCGATTTGTGGGCCTGCCGGCGCTGGACGCCAGCACCGGCACCACGGTGGTGTTGGGGGGCAACGAAACGCTGGGCAGCCTGTCTGGCCAGGGCGACGTGAACCTGGGCACCGCCACGCTGACCACCGGTGCGGGTGCCAACAGCACCTACGGCGGCTCGATCATCGGCTCTGGCGGCCTGACCAAGCAGGGCGCAAGCACCTTCACGCTCAACGGCACCAACCCCTACACCGGCCCGACCATCATCGAAGGCGGCACGCTGGACGTGGCGCTGGACACCACCTTCACCAGCCTCACCATGACGGGCGGCACGCTGACGGGTGCCGGCAACGTCACGGTGTCGGGCGCGTTTGACGTCACGGGCACCGTGGCCACGCTCTCGGGCACCGGCAGCTTCTTGACGCAGGGCATCAGCACGGTGAACCTGGCGCAGGCCAACGCCTACGTGGCCTTGCAGAAGGCCTGGCTCAACACCGGCACGCTCAACGTGGGTGGTGACGACGCGATCTTCTTCAACTTTGCCGACACCGGCGCCAACGCGTCGTTGACCAACGCGCTGGGCGGGGTGGTCAACCTCAGCAGCAGCATCTCCAACGTCTTTGCCAACGCAGGCGGCACCACCACCGTCAACAACGCCGGCACCCTGAACAAGACCGGCCTCGACACGCACGTGCTGGGCATACTCAACTTCAACAACACCGGCACGGTGTCGGTCCAGCAAGGCAGCTTGACCCTGGGCGGCAACATCACCCAGGCCGGCACCCTGGCAGCGTCCGCCGGGGCCACGCTGGGGTTGCCCGATGGCTTTGTCAACCCTGCCGGCGGCACGCTGGCGGGCAGCGGCAGCATCAGCGTCGGCGGCGGCACCGGCACGCTCACCAACGAAGGCAGCATCGTCCCGGGCTCGGCCGGCACGGCGGGGACCTTGTCGATTGCCGGCAGCCTGGTGCAGACCTCGGGCACGCTGGAGCTCGACGTGGGCGGCACCGGCGCGGGTGCGTCAGACGTGCTGGCGGTGTCGGGCACTGCCACGCTGGGTGGCACGGTGGCCGGCGTGCTGATCAACGGCTACACACCGGTTGACGCCGATTTCATCACTGTACTGACGACCCCGGTTTCGGCCGTGGGCACCTTTGCCACCAGCACGCTGCCCACAGACTTCACGGCCGGCTACAACCTGGCCGCCAACGAAGGCGTGCGCCTGATATTCGCGTTGCAGCCCGGCACGCTGGTCTTCACCAACGGCGGCGGCGACCTGAGCTGGAACACCCCCACCAACTGGAGCGCCGGTTATCTGCCGCGTCCCGTGGACAGCGCGCTCATCAGTGCCGGCTTTGCCGTGGCGCACCCGTCGGGCACCCACGCCATCACCGGGCTCACCATCAACGGGTCCAATTCGCTGAACGTGTCGGGTGGCACGCTGAGCGTGTCCGGCGCCACTGACCTGGGTGGCACGCTCACAGTGTCGGGTGGGTCGGTCACCTTGGGGGGTGGGCTGTCTGGCCTTGGTGCCATCAACGTCTCCAGCGGCACATTGACGCTTGATGCGTTGTCCGCCATCGCATCCCTCTTGCACACGGGCGGGGTTGTCACGGGCAGTGGCAATTTCACTGTCAACGGGCCGGCCGACTTCACCGGCTCGTCGGTCACCCTGTCGGGCAGCGGCACCTTCACCACCACCGGCACCACCACGGTGGACCTGGCGGCAGCCAACGGCGGCACCGTCACCGTGGCCCGGCCGTGGACCAACCTGGGCACGCTCAACCTGGCAGGCAACGACCTTATCGGCATCGACGCCGCAGCCGGCGGCAGCCTGAGCAACCCCGTGGGCGGCGTGCTCAACATCAGCACCACCTCCACCACGGCGCTGAGCACGCTGTCGGGTGCCCCTGCCTTCAACAACGCCGGCACCATCAACAAGACGGCGGTCGGCACGCTCAAGCTGGGTGTCGCCACCTTCAACAACACCGGCACCGTCAACCTCATCGCCGACACGCTGGACATCGGCATGCCCGGCACCGAAACCGGCACCTACAACCAGAGCCCCAGCACCACACTGCAAATCACCAACGGCACGCGCACCGTCACCGACGGCTTTGCGCTGCTGGGCAGCCCCAACCTCGTCATCGGTAACAGCGGCACGCTGGACGTGGCGCTGAGCACGCCGCTGACACTGACACAACTGCGCATGGACGCCGGCACCCTGACCGGCACCACCAACGTCACCATCAGCGGCCCGCTGGACTTCCTCAACACCACAGCCACCCTGTCGGGCAGCGGCACACTCACCACCACCGGCACCACCACGGTGGACCTGGCCGCATCCAACGGCGGCACCGTCACCGTGGCCCGGCCGTGGGCCAACCTGGGTGTGCTGAACCTGGCCGGCAACGACCTCATCGGCATCGACGCCGCAGCCGGCGGCAGCCTGAGCAACCCCGTGGGCGGCGTGCTCAACATCAGCACCACCTCCACCACGGCGCTGAGCA